>NZ_JCACKS010000254.1:31381-32478 GCF_059505505.1 Pelatocladus sp.
TTGAATTCGGGCAATCACCAAGAATTTACATAAAAAAATCGATGTCTTTGTAATAAATAAATTAATTTATACTGAATAATGCGGGTGTCAACTAACCCTAATTCTGTCTATCTTAGTGCTGTACAGTTCAGGGTAGAAGTCAGTTTTTATCCTGGCAGATTATTAATAACAGGCAAGTGATTTATGTCACGTCCCAAACGCGGGTCTAAAGTAATTGATAAAGCACAGCGTCGGATTGCGGCTTTGAAATCGATCAATCCCACCTTAGACTTAGGCAATGGTGTAACAATTAACTCCTTTGCAGCTGCCATCAAAACAACACAAGACAAGTTGGAAGCTTATAACTCAAGCCTCTCTACCGTAGATTTGACTCAGGAAGCCTTTGAACTTGCTGAACAGTCGCTGATGGAACTAACAGAACATATGTTAGTCAGTGTAGCTGCAAAGTATGGCAAGAATAGCGATGAGTACAAAATGGCAGGCGGCGTTCGTCGAAGCGATCGCAAGCGTCCAGTGCGAAAGCCTAAGCCAGAGGCTACTACTTGATATGGTATCAGTGAACAGTGAACAGTGAAATACCTGGATCTAAGTCCCCCATCATACACCTGATAACTGATAAAGGTTTTTGTAACATGACAGTCGCTTCGCTCCAAGTTAAAAGTAAAAAGTTAAAAGTTAAAAGGCACTCATAAAAAACTTCAGTTGTGGGTATCAAGCCCACTTAAACACTCATAATTTTACCGAGACACGTAGTGCAAGGTAAAAGGTGTCCTTTTTTCAAGCCCACAGATTTATCAGTGGGAATCTTTCTTTTTACTTTTTACTTTTTACTTTTTACTTTTTACTTTTTACTTGTTTTGACAAGCGATCGCCATACCTTCACTCGATGAATTTTCAAAACTTATTAATCCAATCAGCTTGTAAATCTCGTGAGATTTAAACAAAAAGCGCCCTCCTTTTCTTCAGAGAGCGCTTTTGATTTAGTTTGACGCGATTGGTTGCGTCTTGATTAATTATTAACCGTTGATTGCAGGAGCTTCGACAGCAGCCAAGTCGAGAGGGAAGTTGTGAGCGTTGCGCTCGTGCATGACTTCCAT
>NZ_JCACKS010000255.1:0-32261 GCF_059505505.1 Pelatocladus sp.
TTGCTTTTACCTACGCTGCAAACTCTCGTTTGTGGGGGGAGAGTGAAAAACTACACGCCTCCTACAAAATCTATCTAGATATAAAAAAATGGTAGATGTCTTTGAAACTAATTTGA
Source organism: Pelatocladus sp. (assembly GCF_059505505.1). Lineage (NCBI taxonomy): Bacteria > Bacillati > Cyanobacteriota > Cyanophyceae > Nostocales > Hapalosiphonaceae > Pelatocladus > Pelatocladus sp. Next base: position 117 of record NZ_JCACKS010000255.1, read on the forward strand.
ATTTTCATCTTACAGCTATACTTTGACATTCAGATTACGGTCTTCTTCCTTCTAAAAATGGAACTTCAAAACACTTAGAATGCATAATTGGTCCATGTCCAAAATAACCATCTTCTCCAAATAATTCGCCGTGATCAGCCGTAATAATCATGTGGGTATTTTTAGGACATTTATGAAATAAATCACCAATTAATTTATCTACATACTCTACGCAATTAATTTGTTGCTTGTGTAAGCGAGTCATTTCCTCCGGTTCAAAAAACCTCTTTTCTTCTGATTGGTTACCAACCAACAAAAATTCATCAATATGTTTAAAAACTCCATGCACACCAGATATTCGAGGCATATCATCTCCCTTTAACATATAGGGATAATGAGTTTCACCTAAATTGAAAAAATAAAAACGAGGTTGATCATCAGAAAATTCCATTTCATGAATCATGGATGGAAAATCATTATGATTTGGCATTAATTTATAGTCATCAAAATACTTGTTAATGTTGGTAAATTGATTGAGAACAGGCATGGAAACCCTGGCGATTGTTTTATAGCCATTGTCTTGTAAAACTTTCGGCAAGGATAAGTAAGGAACAAAAGTTTTAAAAGACAGATTTGGGATATTCAAACGATCCACCCATTTGACAAACTCCTGCTTGTACACTTCTGAAGCAAATACACCGCGTGGACTTTGATGTGGAATCATGCCCATCAACATGGTGTAGTGAGAAGGAGAAGTCCAAGATGCATAGCTATAGCGACACTCTGCTTTTCCTAGCAAATCAATATTGGGTGTTGCAGCAGCTGCATAGCTATCGTATCGGCAGCTATCCATAATGATGTATACAAGATTATTGGGCATGGATATTGGGTATAAAGATTGACTTCCCGCAAATTATACTGCTTCACTGAGTTAGCGTTGTGAAATATTTGCGATCGCCTACCTTTGACTCTGACGACATCAAGTCATACGTTAAAACTTTGTAAAGGATTGTCACAGTCATGAGTAATCACTGCTTATGTAGTGGGTGACAATCCTGACACATAGTTGTTCAACCAGTGAAAGGAAGGACTTATGGAATTTCTCTCTAATACCGTGGCGCTGTCGCGGATGCAGTTTGCTTTGACAGCCATATTTCATATGCTTTGGCCTGTACTAACTACAGGTATGGCAATTTATCTAGTGATTGTAGAGGGAGTATGGTTGAAGACTCGTAACCCAGATTACTACTACCATGCTCGTTTTTGGTCAAAACTCTATATTTTAAACTTTGGTATTGGTGTAGCTACTGGTATCCCGATGGAGTTTCAGTTTGGGACAAACTGGGCGCCTTTATCGGAAGCGATTGGTAATTTCTTTGGTAGTGTCATTGGCTTTGAAGCTTCTTGGGCATTTATGCTAGAAGCTGCTTTTTTAGGAATAATGGTGTTTGGCTGGGAACGTGTTCACCCGATCATTCACTTTATCTCTACTATTTTGGTTGCCGTTGGTGCTAACTTATCAACTTTCTGGATTTTGGCAGCTAATTCCTGGTTGCAAACTCCTGCGGGTGGAGAAATGGTCAACGGTAAATTTATTGTCCATGATTACTTTCAAGGAATCTTCAATCCGTTCATGGCGGTGAGTGTGTCACATATGTTTCTTGGCACACTGGAAACTTCACTGTTTGTGATTGGTGGGATAAGTGCTTGGTATATTTTCAATAATCGTCAAAGTGCCTTTTTTGCCAAGGCTTTTAAAATTGCCTTAGCAACTGCGATCGCAGTCACACCATTACAGATATACGTAGGACATTTAAGTGGTGAGCAAGTATATCACTACCAGCCTTCCAAATTAGCAGCAATGGAGGCGCAATGGCATACAACCCCAGCTGGACAACCAGCAGATTGGAGTTTGGTGGCTTTACCCAATGAACAAGCCGAGAAAAATGACTGGGAAATCATCGTTCCCAATGCTTTGGGCTATATTTTGGAATTCAAGCAAAAACTTTCTGAACCTGTGCGTGGTTTAAAAGAATGGCAACCAGCCGATAGACCACATCTGATCGGATTAATTTATTACTCCTTCCGGATCATGATTGCCATTGGTTTCTTCTTAGCAGGATTAATGCTAGTCAGCACTCTACAATGGCTACGCGGTAAACTCTCACCCGAAAACATTGCCCAACAACGCTTGTTAATGCTGGGTTGGATTTTTGCTGCTCCTTTAGGATACATTGCGGTAGAGTCAGGTTGGATAGTCCGTTGCGTAGGCAGACAACCCTGGACTGTCTACGGACTGATTCGTACTGCTGATGCTGCTTCAGATTTGCCTGCAAGTAATGTCTTAACATCTTTAATTGGGTTTGCAACCGTTTACAGCATTTTATTTTTCACCGTTTTATACTTCGGTAGTCGGATTATCCGTAGAGGGCCAAGACTAGATTTACCAATACCAGGCGTAGAAAACCAACCCGCAGTCGAAACTACTCCTGGAGAATTTATCCCGGATGAGCGTCCTGTGGAAGCACAGCAATAGGAGGTGTGATGGAAACACTAAATTATTTTTTACCGCAAGTATGGTTCGGTATTTTAGCTCTTTTCTTGTTTCTCTATGTCATGTTGGATGGGTTTGACTTGGGGGTCGGAATTTTATCTCTGACTGCTTCCAACGAAGAACGTCGTGGCATTTTAATGACTAGCTTGAGTAATATTTGGGATGCGAATGAAACTTGGTTAGTTTTGATGGGTGGTAGTTTGTTTGGGGCATTTCCCCTTGCCTATGCCACAATTTTGAATGCCCTTTACATTCCCATTTTGTTGATGATATTTGGGCTGATTTTTCGTGCTGTCGCATTTGAATTTCGCGAACAAGCCCAACGAAAATTATTTTGGAACTTTGCTTTTGGTGCTGGAAGTTTTCTCGCAGCATTAGGTCAAGGATTTGCCCTTGGTGGTGTACTCAAAGCAATTAAGGTAGACCAAACAGGCCACTTTATCGGTACAACTTGGGATTGGTTAAGTTGGCAAACTGTACTGGTTGCTTTGACTCTGATTCAGGGCTATGTCTTGATTGGCTCCACTTATTTAGTATGGAAAACCACAGGCGAATTACAACAAGCCCACTATAAAACTGCGAAGATTGCAGCAGTGACAACTCTGATCGGAGCCATTTTGATTACAATTGGCACTCCAATATTTTTCGATTACGCCAGAGAGCGTTTGTTCCATCGCCCGCAGGTGTATGTATTTGCTGTGATTCCGATGTTGGGAGTTTTGTTGATATCGCTATTAATTAGAAGCTTGTTTCGCAAAGAAGAAAGAGCGCCTTTGATCTGGACAATTCTGTTGTTTTTGCTGACATTTATAGGATTAGCAATGGTTGTTTTTCCCTACATTATTCCCACTGAAATCACCATTTATGAAGCTGCTGCTGATCCGAGTGCGCTGGTTTTTATGATTATTTTCATTGGCGCACTGATTCCCGTGATGTTGTTCTACAACCTTTATCAATACATTGTCTTCCGGGGTAAGATCACTGGCGGTCACTATGGGGAATAATTGACCAAACAAGGCAAAAGTAAAAAGTAACGGTTTTGTGGGCAACGTTACACCGCAAATCGGATGGTATGTTGGTTACTTGGAAAGAGGAAATAATGTTTACTTTTTTGCTACTAACATTGATATTCGTAACAAGAAAGATCCATCTGCTCGTCTGGAGTTAACACGTCGCTGTTTTAAAGATCTGGCGGTGCTTTGACACTTTTGGGCGATCGCTTTATTTTTTGATCGCCACCCAACCACTAACCCAAAGTCCTGTATAAAATCTCATCACATCTACAAAACCAGCTTGCTGTAACAACTCCAATACTCTAGCTTCTGAAATCGGATAAACACCTGTGTTAAGTGATTCTAACAACCCGGCGATCTTTTCTGGCGGTACTTTCATTTCTTGCCAATATTCTTTGATAAAAGAAACAATCCGCTCAAATTCACGAGTGTTTTTTTCACCAAACACGTCTACTAAGATGAAAGCTGCTGATGATTGCAAACGTTGGGCGATACTTCGTAAAAAAGCCAGTTTACTGCCATCATCTGGAATAAAATGCATCACTAAGATAGAAGTTGCTGCATCATATAAAGGATTAGTAGGCAAATCGTGAGTGTATCCCCGAAATAGGGTGACTTGTTGAGATAATCCGTGCTGCTGTATTTTTTCTTGGGCAATAGAGAGCATATCAGCAGACGGATCTACACCTAACATGTGCCAGTATTGATTACCTTGAGCAAACTTGACTAACTCCATCCCCGTACCAGCACCGACGATCAACAGATTTGCTTTTTCTTGTAGGTGCGATCGCAAACAAGACAACACCATTGTATGCATGGCGTCATAGCCAGGTAGAGCTATTCGCGCCATATTGTCATATTCGTTGCTTGTAACTGGTGGGTTGGCGTCAAAATCTATACTCTGATTTGACATTTTATAGTTGTGTTAAAGTTTATAGAAATTATGATTTTGCTTTGTATATTCAGTGTCTTGGTGGTTTAAACTAACCATCAAGACACTAAGACATAAAGAATACATATTATACAGTTATCAAAATAGTCTCTCTTATCTTGCTTATCAAATCACTGAGGTTATCTGTATTGAGGCGATAACTTAAAGGATGAGCAATCAATCGCGCTGTACTTTCATACAGCACTTCAATTTCCACCAAACCATTTTCGCGTAATGTCCGCCCTGAAGAAACTATATCAACGATCGCTTCAGACATGCCTGTGATTGGGCCTAGTTCTACAGAACCATATAGCGGTACAATTTCCACGGGTAAATCTAGACCATGAAAATATTCACGCGCACAGTTGACATATTTGGATGCAACTCTACCATGAGCAGGTAAATCGAGTGGCGATCGGTAAGGGCTTGATTGCTTTACCGCTACCGACATGCGACAATACCCAAACCCTAAATCAACTAAATGTGCCACTTGCGGTTTTTTCTCTCGCAGGACATCGTAACCTACAATACCCAGTTGTGCTTGACCGTATTCTACGTAAACTGGCACATCTTGACCTCTAACTAATAGTCCTTTGGCTTTTGCGTTTGTATCAGTAATCTGTAATTGTCGGTTCCCAGAGTCTAAAAAAGCACTAAAATCTAGCCCTACAGTTTGTAGCAATTGGATGCTATTTTTAAGAAGTTCACCTTTTGGCAGTGCAACAGTAAGCATAAGTGGCATTAGCAGTCAGCATGATAATAATACAGGAAAGCTGATGGTTAAAGGTTGATGGCTGACCATGCGAATTTTAGTAGTTGATGATGAAATTGAATTGACTGATCCCTTGAGTCGGATATTAAGTCGTGAGGGATACAGTGTCGATGCTGCTTATGATGGTAGAAGTGGCAGTCAACTAGCGCAAACAAGTAATTACGACTTACTGATTTTAGATTGGATGCTGCCTGGAAAAACAGGATTGGAGATATGTCAAGAATTACGCGATCGAGGCGTTATTACTCCTGTATTATTTCTGACCGCCAAAGATACTCTTGATGACCGAGTTGAAGGTTTAGATGCGGGTGCAGACGATTATTTAGTTAAACCTTTTGAATTGCGAGAGTTACTAGCAAGAGTCCGTGCTTTATTACGACGTTCTGCTTCCCAAACGCCTGAGATACATACAAATCGCTTGTCAGTAGCTGATTTAGAACTTGATCTGGAAAATCAAGTCGCCTATCGTCAAGAACGAGTGATAGAACTTTCACAAAAAGAAAGTCAGTTACTGCAATATTTTATGGAAAATACTGGCAAGTTACTGACCCACACTCAGATCATGCAATTTTTGTGGCAAGATCACGAACAACCCAGTAGTAATGTTATTGCTGCGTTGATACGTCTGTTACGGCGCAAGATTGAGTTACCGAATGAAACGCAATTAATTCATAGTGTTTACGGTAAAGGATACCGTTTTGGGATATCTAATGATCAGTGAAGTTATCAGTTATCAGTTATCAATTATCAGTTATCAAATTTCAAATAAGTAAAGCTTTAAATCATTTTTAGTATAATTCCCCGATCCCCAATCCCCAATTCCTAATTCCTAATTCTTATTCCCCCTCTAAATTAAATAATCTAGGCAATAAGTTCAGCTTTTCCATCTTGGCTTTGTTGATTAGACTTTTGCTGGAAAATATGGAACTGCATACTCAGCATACAGTAAACACTACACACTATTTCCCACCAACGTTCTATTTGCTCGTAGTTAGTGATGCGGAAATCTGACCAACCTATGTAATTTTTACTGTGTTTACAGCCATACTCTAACCAAGTTATTAATCCATAAGGATTCTCAACTGCTGAATTAATAGATTTTGGTAAATTACTGATTAAAAACAAACTATAATTTTCCGGTGATTGTTCTTTGTTGTTTGTTATTTGCCAGTAGCGAAGTTCTCGACGACTTCCAAAGATAATTTCACGAATGTAGCTTTGTTCTGTTTTACCGTTACTGAAAATGCGATGAAAATTTTTCCAACTGGTGTATCTAGGTTTTTGAGTGGGTGCCAACCAAAAACCATGATTACTCCTAATAGCTGTGATGAAATTCAACTGAAACTGATTGAAAATATGAACGAGGGTATCATACTCTCCATAGGTACTATCTGCTAATACTAAGTCAAATTTAAATCTTTTTTCTTGTAATTCTTCAATTATCTCAGCAATTAATTGAGGCTTCGTTTTAAACGTCTCACCTGGTTTTAATCTTTTTGGTGGCTTGAAGATTTTAAATATAAGAGGAAAAATTAACCCATCTATAAAAGCATAGGCATTAATGGAAACAATTCCATTTTCAACGGTGCCTAAGTTACCAATATATTGTCTGTCCACATAATCTGTTGTTTTACCTTTCTTTTTATCTCCAGAATCATCAATAATTAGAGTGAAACTTCTCCCCTGCAAAACCTGACGAATCAGAGATAATCTTTGATTTCTTAATTCTTGTATTTGCCAAGGTGATTCTGTGACAAAATGCAGTAAAGCTTGATTATTTAACCCCAAATATTTAGCGATCGCAGGTAAACTTTTGCGATTTATATCGGAAATTAAGCCTAAATGCAACCACTTGAAGAACTCAAAACTTCTCACTTCGGGGAAAAGATATTTGTAGCTTGCACAATAGTTATCAATAAAAGTGATGGTAGTAACTGCTTCCCTGGGCTGCGCCATATTTTGACTCCAGAAAAATAAATATATGCTTATGCAGTAATTTTTTGGTAGCGTCCCATAATATAACTAAAGATTACTTACAGTTTTATGAAGCTTTCTTGAAGTAAAAACTATTTACTTATTCTATTTTTCATAGATATTGATATTATTTTATTGAACATAATAAAATTTTATAGTTTTCTCAAAAATTTTACCCAAACTTAATAGAACGTTGAGGATTTCCCAGAAATTATACTGGTGATTAATTTATCTTTTAGTCAATAGAATTTTTGATTAATAAAATATATACTAATTAAGAATAGAGCCATGAAAAATACCATTGTTGTAGCCCTGACTTTAGTGACAACTATTGAAGTATATCGCAAAAATCAAGTCAAATAACATCTAATAGCAGTACACATTAGCAAAATTTTTTGTTGATCAACATAAAAATAAAAAATACTTGTTGTTGATTAATAAACATGAATAACTACAATACATCAAAATTGGAAATTTCCTCACTATACAAATTTATGATTTTGTGCTTCAAGAATCTATGTTTGAGGCTTTTCTCGCTCATAGTTTGATGTATAGCGATCGCTTAAAAATCATAGAAAAATCAAAATCCAATGTCTGAAGTGTCACCTTATACTTTTTTCCTGTCATGAGTAAGTCCTAAAATTGTTTTTTATACTCCTGCTATTTTACGTTCTATTTTCAAGCAAGTAATTTAATTAACAATAGTGAAAAGTTCTCGAAAGCAATTAGCTTGACAAAACCTGCAAATAACAGGTTATTCAAATACTAAATTCTTAATTAGTTTTTCATAAGAGAAAGCGCTAGAGTTAGGTTAAGAGTACTGAGAACTTAGCCATAAACATGGAAAAAAAACAACTAAGTAACACAAGTGTTGATGTGAGTATCATCGGTTTGGGGGGTATGCCGATGTCGTTAAGTAACCGCCCTCCAGAATCAGAGTCAATCAATGTTATTCAGCGTGCTTTGGAATTGGGAGTCACTTTCATTGATACTGCTGATTCTTATTGTAAAGATGAAACAGACAAACATCATAATGAACGACTGATTCACAAAGCTTTACAAACTTACAATGGTGATACCAGTAATGTGATTGTGGCAACAAAGGGTGGCTTAATGCGTCCGAATGGTAGTTGGACACGTAACGGTAATCCCAATCACCTGCGAGAAACAATTCGTGTAAGCTTTGGGGCTTTAGGTGGTAATAAACCCATTGATCTATGGCAATATCACACACCTGATCCCGAATATTCTATTGAAGAATCCCTCACACCAGCAAAAGAAGCAGTAACAGAGGGAATTATTCGGTTTGTAGGAGTTTCTAACTTTTCTGTAGAACAAATAAAAAGGGCTAGAGATGTAGTTGATATCGTTTCAGTGCAAAATCAATACAATCCTTGGCAGCGTCAGGCGGAATTCGACGGAGTTCTAGAATATTGCGAGGCTGAGGGTTTAACTTTTTTACCTTGGAGTCCTTTTGGTGGGAGTCGCCGCCATGGCAACTTACAAGATATCCCAGCGATCGCTCAATTAGCCAAAACAAAAGGCGTATCAGTTTATAACATCGTACTGGCATGGTTACGTGCAAAATCGCCATGTATCCTACCCATTCCTGGCGCCAGTAAAATTTCTAGTATCGAAGATACCGTACGGGGTGTGGATCTGAGATTATCTGATCAGGAAGTACAAATAATAGATCAAGAAACAGCATCATAATCCGGTAAAATAACAAGTCTGCAATAAAACAGGATGCTTGCTGACTGGAGATGCGCTTATGGCTCGGATGTATTACGACGCAGATGCAAATTTAGACCTTTTAGCTGGAAAAACTATTGCTATCATTGGTTATGGTTCCCAAGGTCATGCCCATGCCCTCAATCTTAAAGATAGTGGTATGAACGTGATTGTCGGATTATATCCGGGCAGTAAGTCAGTGGCAAAAGCCGAAACTGCTGGGTTAACTGTTAAGAATGTAGCAGATGCAGCCAAAGCAGCTGACTTGTTGATGATTTTATTACCTGATGAAGTTCAAAGAACTGTTTACAAAAACGAAATCGAACCCAATTTAGAACCAGGAAACGTCCTAGCTTTTGCCCACGGCTTTAATATTCACTTTGGTCAAGTTGTACCACCTGCTGAGGTAGACGTGATCATGGTAGCACCCAAAGGACCAGGACATTTGGTACGACGAACTTACGAACAAGGACAAGGAGTACCCTGTCTGTTTGCTGTGTATCAAAATGCTTCTGGACAGGCACGCGATCGCGCCATGGCCTATGCTAAAGGTATTGGTGGTACACGCGCAGGCGTTCTTGAAACTACCTTTCGCGAAGAAACTGAAACTGACTTATTCGGTGAACAAGCAGTATTGTGTGGTGGTTTGAGTGCCTTAATTAAAGCCGGATTTGAAACCTTGGTAGAAGCTGGTTATCAACCAGAGTTAGCTTATTTTGAATGTCTCCACGAAGTTAAATTAATTGTTGACTTGATTGTGGAAGGCGGGCTAGCGAAAATGCGTGATAGCATTTCTAATACCGCAGAATATGGTGACTACACCCGTGGGTCTCGGATTGTCAACCAACAAACCAAGGCAGAAATGCAAAAAATTCTCCAAGAAATTCAAACTGGTCAATTTGCACGGGAATTTGTGGTAGAAAACCAAGCTGGTAAACCTGGATTTACTGCGATGCGTCGTAAAGAAGCCGAACATCAAGTTGAGGAAGTTGGCAAAGATTTACGCGCGATGTTTAGTTGGATGAAGAAGGACTAAATAAGTACATTAACAGGGAACTGGGAATTCTTAACATGCCCATGAGAGCATCCCAAATTTTCAAAAAACCCTACGGGTTGAGACCCAAGCGCGGTATATTAAAAAATTGGGATGCTCCCTGTCGAAGTGTCACGACGAAGTCTAAAATCCAAAATCCAAAATCGATTGACCCTGATTGTACAAGGCTTTTATCGTCTTTTTCGGAGATGTCTATTGGAAAATGTATTTTTTGTAGAGGTAGATGCGAGGGTGACTCAGCAATGGATCACCTTATTAACAGTCATTTGAGCGCTTGACCTCGGTTTTGCCGTTGTCTTGGCGCACTTCAATACGCGAACACTGCTGCTGTCCTCCACTAGAACTGGACTGCTCAATGTCTGTTTGCTGTAGTTGCTGACTCTGTTGAGTAGCACAGCCTACTAAAGTAGCGATAAGCATGTAAGCCAAAAGTTTGTTCAATGAGTTATGCATGGACTGACACTTCTACGAATCAGATAACCGCAATTCTTCTGTTTCTAGACCAATTTAGCGATCAATAAAATTCACAAATCTTTTTTATTGCTCACTCCTCACAGCCATTGGATTGGTCTATATCAAAGATCTACAACATGAATGCTTGTCTTTCCAGAAACAAACTATTTTCCTGCTTCACACCTATGCTCAAAAGCTTTTCGCAAACTGGCTTAGTCGTTGATAAACAGGGATCAGGCGATCTCCCTCAATTTTAACTATAGCTAATGGTGCTACTCCCGTAGCGATTGGCTCTATCCAATAGCTGAAGAGGGAGCGATCGCTTCACAAATCAAGTGTAAACTTATATTTTTTTGTCAAAGTTAATCAGACATTCTCCTCCTTAGTTCAAGATTGAAGTATAAGACTTTAGTTAGCAGCGACCTTGGGTGGATTTGGTGAAACCGCAGGAGTTAAATAACTACATTGAAATCTGATATTTCAAATAGGAGAGACTGACATGACACAGAATAATGCAGCTCAACTTTTCAAAGCAGTTAAACAAGATCAAGCATTAAAGGAAAGACTCAAAGCAGCAGCAAACCCAGAAGCTTTCATCCAGATTGCTCAAGAACGTGGCTATGACTTCACAGTTGAAGAACTACAGACAGAACTGAGCAAATTGTCTTCTGAAGAGTTAGCAGCGATCGTCAATCCAGGGATAGCTCCTAGACTGCATATTTATCCTAGATAATTCCTGATATGGAACAGTGACATGCTCCCACACTTCCACTCATTGGTAAGTGTGGGCTTCAAAAGCCAATTCCTCGGACATTGACTGAGCTTTTCAGCGCTGTTATGAGGATTGTCTTTTATGCTGAGATAATTGCTCTACTATGTAGTCTGCCAGTTCTTGCTTGAGAGTGCTACTTGCATTTCTTTGATAAGTTCTTCCTGTTTCTTGCATAAACTTACGCTTCTCGCGTTCAGAAGATTTGAGTTTATTTCCTGGTTGTTTCAGCCCTTTTTGTAATTCCTCCCATGTCTTTTCACCCACAGCTTCACCTAGCTTTATCAGTGCATTCGGCAGTAATTTTTTTGCCTCTGCTTGAAAATCGTCTTCTGTCTCAAGGGAAGAAAAATCAACATTACTAAAGTCGATATCGATTTGAAAGTTACTCATTGAATCGCCAAAGCTACATTAACGACTATACACCTACACTCCGCACTTCAATTTGAAGCATAAAGAGATCTGTAGCTTGTGTAAAATATCAAAAACAACATTAACCGTATAAGCTAATTTCGGACTAAACATACCAATTATTATTATATTAGATAAAGCCAGGTATTAGAAGTGCCAATTGGTACAGAACTATGCAAAAAAGTTGGGTATATAAGAAGAGTTATTTACCATCTTATTATCCACAGTTAAATCTGATTGAGCATTTTTGGAATTTTATTAGAGAATACTGATAAGCAGTAAAAGCTAAATAGCTTATTGACGACTCTCAAATTTCAGACATTTAAAAAGTCCAGTTTTTAGCCATTTAGAGTATAGTTAATAATAAAATTTGTGAGCGTTGTTTCACCGTTGAAAAGACTTGTAAAATTAACTGATATTAAATTATTAACTTGTATACAGCAAGCCAAAATCCAAGCATCTCAAGGACAAGTTGTTGAGCGCATTCCCCAGTTAGCTGTAGCTAATTCCAATTGGTTTGCTGTTCACATTTGTTGTGTATCAGGAGAAAGTATCAGTGCTGGCGATACGGTTTGTATTTTTCCCTTAATGAGTGCTATCAAGCCGTTTTCGTTATTGTATCTATTGGAATGTTTGGGAAGTGAAACCGTTTTTAGCTGGGTTGGGGTTGAACCATCCCTTGATGCTTTTAATTCTATAGAACAACTAGTTGCTGATGGTGGACATCCTCGCAACCCGATGATTAACAGTGGAGCAATTACTCTTGCTGATAAACTACCAGGAAACAACGCCAGCGATCGCACTCAAAAATTTTGTCAATGGCTAAACCAAATCGCAGGTTGTCAACTTAAGTTGGATGAAATCACACTCGCATCGGTACGTTCCACAGGTTCTCAAACTAACCAAGATATTACCTGCTATTTAGCCGAGGCTGGTTATGTAAATAATCCAGCAATTGCTCTTGACACATATGAGCAAATATGCTGTTTATCTGGGACAGTCATAGACTTAGCAAATATAGGAAAACTCTTAGCTTGTGCAAGTGAATTAATATCACCCCAACATCGTCAGATTGTCAACGCCCTGATGTTAACCTGTGGACTGTACGAAGCTTCTTTTCAATATGCCGTAAAAATTGGTCTGCCGATGAAATCCGGGATTAGCGGTACACTTTTAGCAGTAGTGCCAAGTGAAGGTGCGATCGCTTGTTATAGTCCTCCGTTAGATAGTGCAGGTAATCCCGTGGGTGCGATCGCATTAGTTCAGGCTTTATCCCAGCATTTACAGTTAAGTATTTTTACTGTTTAATCAAAAAGCTATGTGTTTATAGTAAGGACTTTAGTACTTAAATTTTAGAAGTGCTAAAGCACTTACTACAAACTATTGCTTAATCGTTTTCTACAGAGGTTGGAGTTTCCTGATCTTCCTGTTCTGATGATTCTAATACTGGCGACTCAATAATTATCTCTGGTAATGTGGGTGTATTCACTTCTGGATATGGTTCCACAGTTGGTTGTGGAGTGGGTACTTTAGTTGCACGACGTTTAAAAAAGCCACCAAATCTTGGTTTCTGGGATTGTGTTTCTAGAATAGGTTCTGGTGTAGTTTCAACAGTAGGTGTGATGCTAGGGGTGTGTGTCGGTTCTGTTTTCAGAATAGGTTTTTCTTGTTTGGGTGCTATTTCTGGTGTCGATTCAACAGTCGGTGTGACACTTGGCGTCGGTTGTGTTTCCGGAACAGGTTGTTTTTCTTGTTGAGGTTGTGGTTCTGGTGTAGTTTCAACGCTAGGTGTGACTCTAGGGGTAGTTGTCGGTTCAGATTCAGGAACAACAAGATTTTCTTGTTCAGGTAATATTTCTGGTGTAGGTTCAGCAGTTGGTGTTTTTACTGTGTATGTGTAGTTTGGATCTACAATTGTGCGAACTTGATCTGCTGAGAGTTGTCCTCTGAAAATTTGAGAAAGAGTGTCTTTTCCTTTTGGCTCGTAGGTGATCAATCTGACTGTGCTGTTGAATTCATTTTTGACAGTGTTACCTTGGCTATCAAGAAACTCTAGCTTCACCCAGTTTTTACCTGGTTTAAAGCCTTTGAGGTAAACAGCTTGCCAGCTATCAAGAACAAAGCTTTCACCATTAATTGTGCAACGAATACGCCAATCTGCAAATAAATTGTCGGGATTGTCTTTAGCTAGTAGATGTAAGGGCGCATTGGTTAAATAAAAGTCCAGTAAAATTGGTTCTGCCCCATAGTTACCATCAGGACTGTTGTAAGTTAACAAGGGTAATGCTGGATTAGGGTTATTACTATCACTCTTTGTGAAAACATGAAATGTTGTTTGGGTGTAAGCACCTTCATTCTTGTAGCTTTCACGCCAAGGACGTGACGCAAAAACACGTAGAGTATGAGTACCTGGAGGTAAGTCAGATAAAACTAGGGGTTGATTTAGGTCATAAATTGATATAGCAGGTTTGTTGTCCAGAATTACTTCCAGATGAGGCCCTAAATTGAATTTTGGATCTTTATAAATCGGAAGATCTTTGATTTGAAAACTGACTGTGACTGTATTATCTGGAAGGATTTCATCTGATTTAGGCGAAATAATTGATACCTGCGGTCTGTATAAGTCAGTAGTATTTCGTAGTTCTTGGACTACAGTCGGTGGCGCAACTTCTGAGAATTGCTTTGTTGAAATTTGGGAGTTTGGTTGCAAGTTACCAAATGGTTCTTGGCTAACAGCTTTTTCACCACAACTCGTCAAACTCAACACAAGTACAAAAGTGATGAGCGATTTTAGGAGAGTTATAGCCGTCGTCCGCCACGAATTCATGTTTTTTAGTTACTCATTAACAACTGACAGATTATTTTTGCTCAAACTATCCACTCAAAAACATGAGCCATAAAGATGAAATCTGTATTATCTCTTGCAACAAAAATTTAAATATTAATTTACGTATGTCGGCATAAGTTAATCTTATGAAATAAATATCACTATTTTTCTTAATAGTAATTTAACTATCATTTAGTAGTGCCTCTAACAGAAATAGCCTGATTTGGCAATAATGTTGTAATTAAAAGATAGACTATACTACTCAAAATTTAACTATAATTTTTGCGAATTGTTTCCCTTTGTAAAATATATGGAGAAACTATTGACTTTTTGACAAGTGCTTTGAACTCAGAAGGCAGATTATGCAATTACTCTAAGGATTTTGAATTATTGTTAAAATGTCTCCAACAATGTGCAAGAGAAGACTTTATAATTCAACAGAAACCACTCTCCACATTAAAGTCTTCATCGCTGATCCAGAAAATTAATGGAGAATGCGACTAAGGTTTACAAAAGCCAAGAAGGCCGCCCTGTGGTAACCATGATTCCTCAGTCCTTTTTAAGAGAGGAGGTCGAATGACAATAAGTCCTCCGGAGCGAGAGGAAAAAAAGGCAAGAGTAATAGTCGATAATGACCCGGTACCCACTTCATTTGATCGTTGGGCTAAACCAGGACACTTCGACAGATCTCTAGCCAAAGGTCCCAAAACCACCACATGGATTTGGAACCTGCACGCACTCGCCCACGATTTTGATACACATACAAGCGATTTAGAAGACATTTCCCGCAAGATCTTCGCAGCCCACTTCGGTCACTTAGCCGTAGTGACTTTGTGGCTGAGCGGGATGATTTTCCACGGCGCTCGTTTTTCCAATTATGAAGCTTGGTTAAGCGACCCTCTCAACGTCAAACCTAGTGCTCAAGTCGTTTGGCCAATCGTTGGTCAAGATATTTTGAACGGGGATGTCGGCGGCGGCTTCCACGGTATTCAAATTACTTCTGGCTTGTTCCAAATTTGGCGTGGTTGGGGTATTACCAACTCGTTCCAACTGTACTGCACTGCTATAGGTGGTCTGGTATTAGCAGGCTTACTCTTGTTTGCTGGCTGGTTCCACTACCACAAGCGCGCTCCCAAGTTGGAATGGTTCCAGAATGCTGAGTCCATGCTGAATCACCACTTGCAAGTACTGCTAGGTTGTGGTTCCTTGGGCTGGGCAGGACACTTGATCCACGTATCCGCCCCCATCAACAAGCTGTTAGATGCAGGAGTCGCTGTCAAGGATATACCCTTGCCCCACGAGTTCATTCTGAACTCAGCGAACTTGATAGATCTGTATCCCAGTTTTGCTAAGGGTCTGGCACCATTCTTCACCTTGAATTGGGGTGTATATTCAGATTTCCTCACCTTCAAGGGAGGTTTGAACCCAGTTACAGGCGGCTTGTGGATGACAGATATTGCCCATCACCACTTGGCGATCGCGGTACTGTTCATCATTGCTGGTCATCAATATCGTACTAACTGGGGTATCGGTCACAGCCTCAAAGAGATCCTAGAAAACCACAAAGGTCCCTTCACCGGTGAAGGTCACAAGGGTCTCTATGAAAATATGATCACCTCTTGGCATGCTCAATTAGGAACTAACCTTGCCTTCTTGGGTTCGCTGACAATCATCGTGGCGCACCACATGTACGCGATGCCTCCGTATCCGTACTTGGCGACAGATTATGCCACCCAGCTGTGCATATTCACTCACCACATGTGGATTGGCGGCTTCTTGATTGTTGGTGGTGCCGCACACGCCGCCATCTTCATGGTGCGCGATTACGACCCAGTAGTGAACCAAAACAACGTTTTGGATCGGGTAATTCGCCACAGAGATGCAATCATCTCTCACTTGAACTGGGTATGTATATTCCTTGGCTTCCATAGCTTTGGACTCTACATTCACAACGACACAATGCGTGCCTTGGGACGTCCCCAAGACATGTTCTCTGATACTGCAATTCAGTTGCAGCCCGTATTTGCTCAGTGGGTGCAAAACCTGCACACTCTAGCTCCTGGTGCAACCGCACCCAACGCGCTTCAACCTGTTAGTTATGCCTTTGGCGGCGGTATCGTGGCTGTAGGCGGAAAAATCGCAATGATGCCCATTGCTTTGGGTACAGCCGACTTCTTGGTTCACCACATTCACGCCTTCACCATCCACGTTACAGTCCTCATTCTGCTCAAGGGCGTATTGTTTGCCCGCAGTTCTCGTCTAATTCCAGACAAGGCAAACTTAGGCTTCCGCTTCCCTTGCGATGGCCCTGGCCGTGGCGGCACCTGCCAAGTATCTGGTTGGGATCATGTCTTCCTTGGTTTGTTCTGGATGTATAACTCCATCTCGATTGTAATTTTCCACTTTAGCTGGAAAATGCAGTCTGACGTTTGGGGAACAGTAGACGCAGCTGGTAACGTGTCTCACATCACTGGTGGCAACTTCGCCCAGAGTGCCATTACCATCAATGGCTGGTTGCGTGACTTCTTGTGGGCGCAAGCTACACAAGTCATCAACTCCTATGGCAGCGCACTGTCTGCTTACGGATTGATGTTCTTGGGCGCACACTTCATTTGGGCATTCAGCTTAATGTTCCTGTTCAGTGGTCGTGGCTACTGGCAAGAACTAATTGAGTCCATTGTTTGGGCGCATAATAAACTGAAAGTAGCACCTGCAATTCAACCCCGCGCTCTGAGTATTATTCAAGGTCGGGCTGTTGGTGTCGCTCACTACCTATTAGGAGGAATTGCCACAACCTGGGCATTCTTCCACGCACACATTCTTTCAGTAGGTTAGCAATCAGCCAGAAGAGTTAGTCGTTAGTAGTTGGGAGTTAGTAAAACTTGGTTATTTGTTAATAGTTGATAATTCCTTTAACAACTGGCAACTAAATACTAAGTATCTAACAACTAACAACTAACAACTAACAAAGCTGATACGTGATGGCTAAAAGTCAGAGGACTTATCAAAAGCTATGGCAACAAAATTTCCAAAATTTAGCCAGGATCTCGCACAAGATCCGACTACACGTCGGATCTGGTATGCGATGGCTATGGGAAATGATTTTGAAAGCCATGATGGCATGACCGAAGAAAATCTTTACCAAAAGATTTTCGCTACTCACTTCGGTCATCTGGCAATCATTTTCCTGTGGGCTTCCAGCCTCTTATTCCACGTGGCCTGGCAAGGTAACTTTGAACAGTGGATTACAGACCCTCTTCATATCCGTCCTATTGCTCACGCGATTTGGGACCCCCACTTTGGTAAACCAGCGATCGAAGCTTTTACTCAAGGTGGTGCTAGCAACCCAGTAAATATTGCATACTCTGGTGTTTACCACTGGTGGTACACCATCGGTATGCGGACAAATGGCGACCTGTACGTGGGTTCCATCTTCCTGCTGGTGTTAGCATCTGTGTTCTTGTTTGCTGGTTGGCTGCACTTACAACCCAAATTCCGTCCTAGCCTAGCTTGGTTTAAGATGGCTGAGTCTCGTCTTAACCACCACTTGGCAGGTCTATTTGGTGTAAGTTCATTAGCTTGGACTGGTCACTTAGTCCACGTTGCGATCCCTGAATCTCGCGGACAGCACGTAGGCTGGGATAACTTCCTCAGTACCTTACCTCACCCAGCAGGCTTGCAGCCCTTCTTCACTGGTAACTGGGGTGTTTACGCGGAAAACCCTGACACCGCTAGCCATGTGTTTGGTACTTCCCAAGGCGCTGGTACTGCGATTCTAACTTTCTTGGGTGGCTTCCATCCCCAAACTGAATCGCTGTGGTTGACTGATATGGCTCACCACCACTTGGCGATCGCAGTTCTGTTTATTGTTGCTGGTCACATGTACCGAACCAACTTTGGCATCGGTCACAGCATCAAAGAAATGATGGATGCCAAAACCTTCTTCGGTAAGCCCGTTGAAGGCCCCTTCAACATGCCTCACCAAGGCATTTACGAAACTTACAACAATTCTCTGCACTTCCAGTTAGGTTGGCACCTGGCTTGCTTGGGTGTAATCACCTCCTTGGTAGCGCAACACATGTACTCTCTGCCTCCTTACGCATTTATTGCTAGGGACTACACAACTCAGGCAGCGCTGTACACTCACCACCAGTACATTGCTATATTCTTGATGCTCGGTGCTTTCGCTCACGGTGCCATCTTCTGGGTACGTGACTACGATCCCGAACAAAACAAGGGCAATGTACTTGAACGTGTACTGAAGCACAAAGAAGCGATCATCTCTCACCTCAGCTGGGTATCCCTATTCTTGGGCTTCCACACCTTGGGTCTGTATGTTCACAACGACGTAGTAGTTGCTTTTGGCACACCTGAAAAACAAATATTGATTGAGCCTGTGTTTGCTCAATTTATCCAAGCTTCTCACGGTAAAGCGCTGTACGGACTCAACGTTCTGTTGTCCAACCCAGATAGCGTTGCTTACACAGCTTATCCCAACTACGGTAACGTTTGGTTATCAGGCTGGCTGGATGCAATCAATTCTGGCACTAATTCTTTGTTCCTAACAATTGGCCCTGGTGACTTCCTAGTACATCATGCCTTTGCTCTGGCGATCCACACCACAGTACTGATATTAGTTAAAGGTGCTTTGGATGCTCGTGGATCTAAGCTGATGCCCGATAAAAAGGACTTTGGTTATGCCTTCCCTTGTGACGGTCCTGGTCGTGGCGGTACTTGCGACATCTCCGGTTGGGACTCCTTCTACCTAGCTACTTTCTGGGCATTAAACACAGTAGGTTGGGTGACATTCTACTGGCACTGGAAGCATCTAGGTATTTGGCAAGGAAACGTTGCTCAGTTCAACGAATCTTCTACTTATTTAATGGGCTGGTTCCGTGATTATCTGTGGGCTAACTCCGCTCAGTTAATTAACGGTTACAACCCATACGGCATGAACAACCTATCTGTTTGGGCTTGGATGTTCCTCTTCGGACACCTAGTTTGGGCAACTGGTTTCATGTTCCTCATCTCCTGGAGAGGTTACTGGCAAGAGTTGATCGAAACTCTTGTTTGGGCCCACGAACGTACTCCAATTGCGAACCTGGTTCGCTGGAAAGACAAGCCTGTTGCTTTGTCGATCGTTCAAGCTCGTTTGGTTGGTTTAACTCACTTCGCTGTGGGCTACGTCCTTACCTACGCAGCATTCCTGATTGCCTCGACGGCTGGTAAGTTCGGTTAATTCGACTACTAGTTTTGATAGATAAGCAATTAAAATCCCCTGCCGAAAGGTGGGGGATTTTGTTTAGATAATAAAACTAACTAGAGTCTTTGTTACCCAAAATGTTCTAGAGTGAAGATTGCATTATGTATAGTTTTGAGCTTGACGAAATCACCTGTGCGGAAAATAGTAATTGCCGGAAACTGGAAAATGTACAAAACTCAGGCAGAGTCTCAAGAGTTTTTACAAGGATTTCTGCCTGCCTTAGAAGAAACTCCCCAAGGCAGAGAAGTGGTATTATGCGTCCCCTTCACTGATTTAAATCTTTTATCCAAGAGTTTGCATGGTAGCCGTATACAACTGGGGGCGCAAAATGTCCATTGGGAAGAAAGTGGTGCCTATACGGGTGAAATTTCCGGACCGATGTTACAAGAAGTAGGAATACGCTATGTAATTGTCGGTCATAGTGAACGACGGCAGTATTTTGGGGAAACGGATGAAACCGTCAATTTACGCCTTAAAGCTGCTCAAAAGAATGATTTGACCCCGATTTTATGTGTAGGCGAAACAAAGCAACAACGAGATGCTGGGGAAACAGAATCGCTCATTATCAGGCAGTTAGAAAAAGGTCTAGTGAATGTTGATCAGACAAATTTAGTGATTGCTTACGAACCGATTTGGGCAATTGGTACTGGTGATACCTGTGAAACCAGTGAAGCCAATCGTGTCATCAGCGTCATTCGCAAGCAATTAAAAAATCCTGATGTCCCAATTCAATATGGCGGTTCAGTTAAACCGAATAATATTGATGAAATTATGATACAACCAGAAATTGATGGTGTGTTGGTGGGAGGAGCAAGTTTAGAACCTGCAAGTTTTGCCCGGATTGTAAATTATAAGTGAATTACAACTAGTGTGGTGGGCGTTGCCCACCTACTCTGTGGAAATGACAAGCAACTTAATTATTCGCGATCGCTATTTTGAGTGGGGACGGCGAACTTATTTAATGGGCGTTTTAAATGTCACCCCCGACAGTTTTAGTGATGGTGGTGAATTTAATGCGATCGCTACTGCTTTGACACAGGCGCAAGCACTCCAAGCCGCAGGAGCAGATATTATTGATATTGGTGGTCAATCAACCCGACCAGGAGCAGAGCAAATTTCAACTGCTGAAGAACTTAACCGTGTTTTACCTATATTGCAGGTATTAAGGTCAAAAATTTACATCCCTGTTTCTATAGATACTACACGCTCAGAAGTAGCGATCGCTGCGGTAAAAGCAGGTGCAGATATCGTTAATGACATTTCTGGAGGTATATTTGATCCAGAAATGTTATCGTCTGTAGCAAAGTTAGATGTGCCTATTATATTAATGCATACCCGTGGAAACCCACAAGATATGCAAAAAATGACTGATTATCAAGATTTGATGAGTGAAATTTGTAATTTTTTATCAGAACGAATTGCAGCAGCAATAGCTGCGGGTATTAATCAAACGCAAATAATCATTGATCCTGGTATCGGTTTTGCCAAGAACTACGAGCAAAATTTAGAAATCTTTCGCCGCCTACCAGAACTAAGAAAGCTCAATTGCCCTATTTTAGTAGGGCCATCGCGTAAAAGTTTTATTGGTCGCGTTTTAGACCAACCAGACCCAAAAGCTCGTGTCTGGGGAACGGCTGCGGCGTGTTGTGCTGCAATCTTTACGGGAGCCGATATCCTGCGAGTTCACGATGTCAAACAAATGCATGATGTTTGCTTAGTTGCAGATGCAATTTTTCGACAGTCGTAATTAAACCTCGTCCAAGTTGAGAACTGGAGTTTTTCAAAACAGAACTCTAACAGGGAACAGTTTAGGATTTGGGAGTAAAACCTAATTAAGAAAAAACTACGGCTCCGACTTTGTACCCTTGTCACTAGCCACAAAAATTGCAATTGCGTTGCTGTTTGGGGCGGGTTTTCAGCCAGCCTTCCTTATAAAGAACCATTCTCTGATTTCTTGTTATTAGCTTCTTGAGATACTGTCTCTGAGATCAAATCCATCATATCAGCCGATTTGCCAGGATCTACAAACACGACTTTAGCATTTTCACTTTCACCTAGTCTGTAGCTGGCATTGATATAATCTTGTGCTACAAGATACCGCAAGATATCCTTACTCTCAGAATTAGTACGTAAGGCTTCCGAAATGATTTCCATCGATCTCTTAGTTCCTTCTGCTTTTTTAACTGCGGCTTGCCGTTCTCCTTCTGCTTCTAAAATAGCAGCACGACTTTTAATTTCAGCAGCTCGCTGCTCTTCCATCGACTTCCGTACACTTTCGGGTAAGGTAATACTTTGAATATCTACACGAATAACTTCTACTCCCCATTTTGGTGTAATTGCATTTAAAGCATCTAGTATGGCTCTATCCATATCACTGCGTGAGACATTGGTTTCTTCCAAGGTGTGTTGAGCAAGGATTTCTCTAATAGTGGTTGTAGACAATTGTGTCAGGGCGGCTTGCAAGTCTTCTATCTCGTAATAACTTCTCCTGATATCTTGAATATGCCAGTAAACTACTGCATCAATTTCTACAGAGATATTATCTTTACTGATAATATTTTGAGGCTTGATGTCTAAGATTTGTTCTCTTCTTGTATCTTCCATCACTATTTGATCTAGCAAGGGAATAATAAAGTTTAGCCCTGGGTTAAGTTTGCGATGATACTTACCCAAACGCTCCACCAGAGCCTCATTTCCTTCATTAATTAGTTTTGCAGATCCTAAAGCATAGCCTATAAGGACTAAAACTATAGCAATAATTGGTTCCATACATGCTCCTGATTAAGCTTTGAGGTAATTTACTTTTTACTTTAAGGACTTAATTCTACTCTGTCCTAATTTTTATGTGTTTATAGTTTGAATATAGTTGAATGTGTAAGTTAATATCACAAGCAGTGTCTTCAGGCAAGACCTCTAGAACCCACATTCCGCAGGTTAGTCATTTTTAAAGTAAGTGATAAAATTAGCATTACTCCTGGGGCATTTGTGTTGTTTAACCCCGAAAGCGACAGCAGAAACGACACAACAACTGTTGGTGTACTCCGTACTACCTTTACTTTTTAACTAATTCGGCGGAATTCCCCATCCGCCTGTGCGGTGGGGATGTGCCTCACAATTCATCTTCTGCCTCGTTTTCCCAATCTGAGGTAGCGTTAGAGTCGGTAACTTCTACTACATCATCTGCAAAGCGAATAATTGCTCCATCAAAAAATTGTGCCAGACGTTGGGCAGCGATCGCTCCTTCATCACTTTCCCAATTGGCTGCTGACATCTGATGTTGTGGTGTGGGCAAACTTTGCGCCGCAGCAGGATTTGTTGACGATTCTGTTTTTGTAATAAGTGGTTTTACTGGTTGATGATTTTCAGCTACAGGTGATTGTGGTTGATTGTAACTAGGTAGAGAGGGCTGATGAGCTTGAGGAGTATTATTTTGAGGAAAATCTTTTTTTCCATTACTAGGTGAAGTTTTTACCTGGTTTGGAACCAAGCTCACCTTATATTTTTGCTGAAAAACTTTTACAAAAGCGGCTTCCACATCGGCTAATTTACCTTGAGCAAGTTTCATCAGCTTTGGTGGTACACCTACAACAGCAACACCATCGCCGATACTTAATAAGCGTCCGTGCTGATTCAAGAGTGCTTTGGCAGGTATTGGCAAATATTCCACTATTTTTTGCCAAGTTCCTTCCAATGATTCTTCAGTGGAAGATGGGGAGGTGGGCGGTGTGCTGGGAGTGGGGGAAGAAAACGCAGGGAGTGTTTTATCTAAATTCCCTGTGTCTGCGTCGTGTTGTCGTGTCGTAGTCGTGTTAGAGTGTCCGTGCGTTGTCGTTTCTGCGTGTCCCTGTGTCACCTTACCGTTAGAGACTGGGGAAGGCGGGATAAAAGGAGTTGGTGATACTGTGGGTGCTACACGGCTTGTTGTTGCTGGTTGAGCGCTAATAATAGTTGCTGAAGGTAGCAATCCCAGTAATGTGACTTCTAACCACAAGCGTGGTTGGGTGGTGTTTTTTAGTTGCACCTCAGCAGTTCTCAGGTGTTGTTGTCCTTGTAAAATTGTGCTGGTATCTAAATTTTGAGCAGAATTAACAAGAGCTTGCCAAGTTTGAGGAGTACAAGCAACCAAGTTTTGACGGTTGGGTGCTGTTTTGGCTATGAGTAAATCGCGATAAAAAGCAGCCAGATTTTGGAGAACAATCAGAGGTTCTCGACCACGATCTAGAATTTGACGAGTACAATCTAGAACTGCTTCGGGATTGTCTTTGGCGATCGCACTCAAAAGTGTGAGCAAGTCCTTTTCACTTACTGAACCTACCAAATCCCAAACTCGATCCGGCGTGACTTCCCCTGACAATAAACTTAGTTGGTCGAGTAAGCTTTCAGCATCCCGCAATCCTCCCTGAGCAATTTGAGCCACAAGCGTAATCGCTTCCCAATTAATATTAATGTTTTCTTTGGTAGCAATCATATTTAAGTGCTGCACCATTGCTTCTAGGGGTATCCGACGAAAGTCAAACCGTTGACACCGGGAAATAATTGTCGGTAGTACCCTTTGCGGATCTGTTGTTGCGAGGACAAAGACTACATGTTTAGGTGGTTCTTCTAGAGTTTTAAGTAGCGCATTGAATGCGGCGGTACTGAGCATATGACAATTATGCACCAGTAGCCCATTAGCAACAAAGTTGTGATTGTCTGCTACTTCAATATCATAAACTTGCTCAACCCCAGCGAGGCTGACAGATTCGACCGTTTCCAAACTTGTAGTCCATTGAAGGGTTATATGTTTTTTGCCCGTAGGTATTACCTTTAAATTGGTGTCCACTAACAAATCGCCGGATGCGTCCATCTCCATCTGTCCCAAATTTGTAAATGGGAGTAGCACATCCGCATTCGCAGGGGACAGTATCCTCATTCCTTCTTTTACGTCTTTTGCTGCTATCCATCCCCTATCTGTCCTAATTAGATGATTGCCAGTGCATTTGATTTCGCAGCTAGTTGTCTTAATAACTAAGGTTTGACGTTCACCCCGATCTAGCCAGCGAGTAACTTTTTTATACTCCCATTGTCCTGTAGAGTCGTTATAACTGAGTACTTTTTTATCTTTAATTTTGGGATTATCAATTCTGATCAATCCCTTATCAGTTAATACCAAAGAATCACCTGTCAGACACTCATCGACCACATACACTTTATATCGACATTGAACAGGGGCAAATTGCGCCCTTTCGATCATCTCTCTGATGTTGTCTACGCCTGTATTGCTGGCAGCATCTATTTCAATTACATCTAAAGAATAACCCTTGGTGATTCCCTGACAAACATCACACACACCACAGGGTTCAGCTGTCGGTTTGTCACTTTTAAGACAATTGAGTGATTTAGCTAAAATGCGGGCGCTAGAGGTTTTACCTGTACCTCTTGGCCCTGTGAATAAATAGGCTGGTGCAATTTTGGATGCACGAATAGCATTAGTGAGAGTGGTAGCGATCGCTTCTTGTCCCACTAGTTCAGCAAAACTCTTTGGGCGGTACTTATGGTGCAGAGGTTCGTAAGACATAGATGGCAATGCCTTTTCTGTTTTGGGAGTCGCACCCAGTCGAGTTTGGGATTCAATCATTTTAGCTAAACAAGGGAATTTTTAAGAGTGGGGAAAGAGCATCGGGAATCGGGGATCAGGAAACGAGACCTCTTGCAAAAGTCGAATGAACCCCCCTCAATCCCCCCGTGAACGGAGGGAAGATTTAGTTCCCTCCCCGTAAACGGGGAGGGTTAGGGTGGGGTAAAAATATTTTTGCAAGAGGTCTACGGAAGGGGGACAAGGGAGTGTGAGAAGACAAGGGAGAATTATTTAACAAGTCTGTTCCCAATGCCCATTCAAATGCGTAGCGACTGGTCATAGACATCGCTACAATCTTAGGGTAAACAAAACTCAGGGGGTGCCGGAGATGCTCAAACGGCTCATTCAATGGTTAAAAAGGTTTTTTCAACGCTTATTGGGCAACCAAAAGGCTCCAGCAGCATTTGGGAGTAATCATTTAAAAGAACCACCTCCACCCCTAAGTGATACAGATTTAGAATTTCTGTTCACCGAATTGTTAGAAGGAGTAAATCAAGCCAGAGGACAACACTGGGCGCTGAAGTGGCTACATAACATTGAGCATCGTGTCTCAACAGAACGTTGGATAGAGTGGTTGCATCGCTTTGGTGAAAAATTGCTAGCATCACCTTCTCCTAATACTGAATTAGCTGCTCGGATGGTGCAATTAGGGGAATTAGAAGTTGGAGAAGTGGGAGATGCTGCTCATAATATTGGGATGCAATTATTGGCACGTAATCAAGGAGAACCAGTATGGGAATATGAAGGCCCAGATGTCCAAATAGGAACCTTTACCTCAGCAGTAGATACTGGTGTAGAAAATTTCCCAACCGATCAAGTCTTCCAAGCAGCAGATGAAGTACAAAATCTCCCTGAAGGAGAATTTCAAACCGTAACCCTGGATGAATTGCTGATTCTTATGCAGCAGGATGATAACTTACGTGAGATGATTGCTCAACAATTGGGAATTGAGACTGAAGATCCGCAAACGATTATCCAAGCTTTGATTGATCAATTTCATGCTGCTAATCAATCAACAACAGAACAAGGATAAATTATTGCGCTCCTGGTGGGCGCAGTTTAAATACTGTAGTTGGAGACACAGAAGCGGAAAAACTTATTTCATACATCTTGTGTACGCAGTTCATAATGATCGCTCAATAGCTAGATTGATATTTTTAGTTAAATTTTATAGTACATAAATACTAAAATATTCCCAGGGAAAATGTCAAAGTTTTTGAAACAATTGCTGATACCTTGTAAAATTTTGTAATGTATTGATAACTGATAACTGATAAATAGGATTTAAATCAAAGTGGTACGTTAAAGCAACAAACACACAAATTATTGGATTCGCTTCAGTCGGACAAAAAGTCCGAAACTATTTTGTTGTTTGTTACTAAATATTGTTGGAGCCACTGTGAAAATACCTGTGTACTACCTGGACAAAATTCGTGCTGCTTATCCCAATCTTGACTTTGAACATCTAGATTTTAATCAAGATGGAATGGTTAATGATGTAGTAATAGTCAATCACGAGCTTGTTTGTCGCTTTGCTAAAGAAGATTGGGGAAAAGAGATTCTTGTTCAGGAAGCAAAATTATTAGAAATCGTCAAACGCTACGTAGATTTACCTGTTCCCCAATTTCAACTAGAAGCAGGTTTTGTTAGCTACTCATATATTCCGGGTGAACCGCTTTCTCGCAACACCCTATTAAAGTTAAATGATACTGTGCGATCGCGTATTATTTCACAACTCGCTACATTTCACTATCAGTTACACAGTATCCCGACAGAAATTTTAGTAGAGGCTGAGATATCCACCTCTAGTACTGTGCGATCGCGCCAAGATTGGTTACAACTGTACGAACAAGTTCAAGAAAATCTCTTTCCCCATCTTTGGCGTCATCAGAAAACTTGGATACACGAATTATTTGCGCCTGTGGTGTCGGGTGAACTCGACTTTAACTACACACCTGTACTCATTAATGGTGATTTGGCAGTGTATCACGTTTTGTTTGACCCTGTATCAGAAAATATTAGTGGTGTGATCGATTTTGGTGTTGCTGGCTTTGGTGATCCGGCTTGTGATATTGCTGTTCAACTCAGCCATTATGGAGAGAGTATTGTGTGGCAAATGGAAAAAGATTATCCCATGCTAAGAGATGTTATCGACCGAGCGCGATTCTGGGCGGGGACTTTAGAGCTTCAGTGGGCTAATTATGGTCTCAAGTATAACGATACTTCCCTATTGCTAGCACATATTGGTTTGGCAACAGACATTCAACCACTCATAGAAATCTCGACATTGCGTTCACCGAAATAACAAATGCGTTCACCGAAATAACAAATGCGTTCGCCGAAATAACAAATGCGTTCGCCGAAATAGCAAATGCGTTCGCCGAAATAGCAAATGCGTTCACCGAAATAACAAATGCGTTCGCCGAAATAACAAATGCGTTCGCCGAAATAGCAAATGCGTTCACCGAAATAGCAAATGCGTTCGCCGAAATAGCAAATGCGTTCGCCGAAATAACAAATGCGTTCGCCGAAATAACAAATGCGTTCGCCGAAGTAACAAATGCGTTCGCCGAAATAGCAAATGCGTTCACCGAAATAACAAATGCGTTCGCCGAAATAGCAAATGCGTTCACCCCTTGGGGGAATTCAAAAGGCGATCGCCAACCCCAAATCCTCAAAGCTACTAAGTTAATCCCCAATCCCTATTTTCAAGACAAGTTACTCATTGACAATTATGTATACTATGGACTTGACCTTTACTGAGGGAATAGCTATAAATTTTAGACCAGTATCTTACTGTAGAATTAGTTAGATATTTTAGTTACATTTATACGATTTTTCTCTGTAGAAAATCTAACGGGTTTTTACGTAATTGATGAGTTTTTTCAAACATCGATCGCTAAAATCTATATGAAAATCACCTAAGAGTTTCCGAAATGCTCAAGTGGCTATTACAGTGGGTTAAAAAATTATGGAAGTCCCCCTATGGCAGAAAGCAGACTGCTGGTAGCAAAGCTATGGCAGGATATCAGGTTGTACAGCAGCTACCAGAACTGACAAACGCGGATCTGGAATTTTTGTTTACCCAACTGCTGGAAGGCGTGTATCAGGCGCGAGGACAGCACTGGGCGATCAAATATCTGCAACGGATGGAACACCGAATCAGTACAGATCGCTGGATAGAGTGGCTGTTAAATTTTGGCGAGAAATTACTCACCTCACCTGCACCAAATAATCACATAGCAGAAAGGATGGTGCAATTAGGTGAGTTGAAGATTGGAATGATCGGAGACCTTGCCTACGATATTGGTATACGCCTGTTAACACGCAATCTAGGCGGACAATATTGGCAAACTGATGCAGAAGAACTTGAAATTCCAGACCCAGTACCTACGCCTATTCCCTTACCACAACTAGAATTAACCTCAAATCTACCAAATCAAGACGAGGAAAACACTATATCTACACTTGTTCCGGAAACACCAGGGATAGATTTGATACGCAATCTTGGAGAACTTTTGTGGGAATATGAAGAAGATAATGTAGCAAGTAAAACACTGATTAATTTTGTTCCGCCTTTGAAGATAGTAAAAGAGGATACTGTTTGGCAAGACTATGAAGAAGAAACTTGGATCAGAGAAAGTCTCGTACCCACAGTGCTAGATGAATCTTGGAAAAATTCATCGCCAATAGTAGACACTTCACTGGATGATTTATTAGTGAGGTTAGAGCAGAGTACTAATTTAGTACAACAATTAGCTGTGGGATTGGGAATTCAAACCAACGACACTCATGCGATTATTGAGGCCCTCAGCGATGAAGCTAATGGAAATAGTGTCCAAGCAGAAGCATGGTTTTACGAAGGTCTGCAACAAGCTAAAATAGGTGACTTGGCAGGAGCGCTGAAATACTATAATAAAAGCTTAGAATTAAATCCTGATGCTTATGAATATTGGTTTAACCGGGGTTTAACACTATTTTATTTAGGAAATTTTACCGAAGCGATCGCCTCTTATGATCAAGCGATTGGGATTAAAGCTGATTTTTACAAAGGCTGGTATAACAGAGGTGCAGCTTTAAGTGAGTTAGGAAATTTTACCGAAGCGATCACCTCATTTGATGAAGCTTTAAAATTGAAAAGTGACTACCAAGAAGCTTGGTCTGCACGAGGCTTGTTACAGTTAAAACTAGGAAATTTACCCGAAGCAATTGCTAGTTTTGATGCTTCATTACAAATGCAACCCCAAGATCCAGAAAGCTGGTATTTCCAGGGAACTGCATTAGCAGAAGCCGGACAAAATTATGATGCGATCGCCTGCTATGATCAAGCCATTGAATATTATCCTGAATTTGATTTGGCTTGGTATAAGCGAGGCGTAGCACTATTTAACATCGGTAACTGGGAAGATGCGATCGCGAATTATCATCAAGCAATTCAAATCAACCCTGAATGTTATCAAGCTTGGTATGGATTGGCTGGTGTCAAGGAAAAATTAGGCCAGATTGAAGCAGCGATCGCAGCCTATGATCGATCTACACAAATTCAACCCAACTTCCACGAAGCTTGGATTGATCGAGGCGTAATCTTAGCAAATCTAGGAAAATGGCAAGAAGCGATCGCTTCCTGGGACAAAGCTATAGCTATTAATCCTGATTTTTATTTAACCTGGTTTAACCGGGGTGTAGCCTTGGACAATTTGGGACACCGCCAAGAAGCGATCTCATCCTACAACAAAGCCATAGAAATACAAAACGATTTTTACCTTGCTTGGTACAATCGGGGTTTAGCCCAATTTTATTTAGGACAATTTGAAGAAGCGATTGTTTCTTATGATAGCGCTTTACAAATTCAACCAGACTACTGGGAAGCTTGGCTAGGTCGAGGTAGTGCTGCTGGAAATGCAATTATGCTGGAATGGCAATCTAATGTTTATAGTAGCATCGCGACTGATAATCATGTCCTCAACGAACGTGGGTATGAAGGAAAATTGGCAAGTTATCAGGAAGGGTTGAGATATGTTAATCCAAATACTCATCCTGAAGGCTGGGGTAGATTATATCTGGCGATCGGTAATGCTCACTATGATCGCGGTAAAAGACATCCTCTACCCCGTAATTATTGGCTAGAAGCTGCTGCTGCTTACGAAAATGCACTGATTACCCTCACAGATGAAGTCTTTCCTCTGTTGCATTTAGAGACTCTGCAAAATCTCATCAAAACCTTAGTAGTTTTAGGAGAAACAAAACAAGCACACCAATACCAACAACATGGTATTTATTTGTTGCAAAGTCTGTTAAATGAACCTACTCGCGGCGATGCAGACAAAAAACAACTGGCTTTAAGATTTGTGGGTTTAGGACAATTAGCAGTTGATATAGCCATACAATTTGGGGAATTAGCACAAGGTTGGGAAATTGCCGAATATGGCAAAAATGCTTGTTTTACCTGGCTATTTTCTGATTTGTCTAAGCAAATTACCTCACCCCATTACACGGAAATTCACCAATTACTTAATCCCAAAACGGCAATTATTTACTGGCATATTAGCCCATGTACATTACGCACTTTTGTAATTAAATATAAATCGCCTGAACCAATTCCCATTTTTACACCTGTACTCAACTTTGCCTCAATTAATGATTTACCTGTACCTGAAGCAGTTGCACGTTTGAGTGCATTTGAAGATTGGATAGAACAATGGCATCAACAATATCAAGAATATTTCAGTTTCAGTGAAGAAGAACAAAACAGAAACAAGTATTCCTGGGACTTAGACATTGAACGTAAGCTGCTACAACTCAAAAAAATACTTAATATTTCTGCGATTGTCCAAGAACTAGAAGACATCAATCAATTAATTTTGATCCCTCACCGTGACTTGCACAAATTACCTCTTCATGCACTTTTTTATCTAGATTATCTTGGTGATGAAGAATCACAACACATGTCATCTCATTTCACAATAAATTATCTCTCAAGCGCACAGATGGGTTTATCTCTCAAAGTAAACTCTATAGAAAAAACAGATGAAAAACAGATGTTATGTGTTGAGCAAGCTACAGGTTCCTCAAAACAAAAATTTGCCAAGGTTGAAACTGAAGTAATAAGTCAAATATTTGCTAATTTTCAATGTATTCCAGAAGCACGAGCAACTAAAGAGTATGTAAAAAATTGCCTACTCAAGGATTACAATATATTTCATTTTATGGGACAAATAATTGAGAATTATAGTCAACCATATGCATCAGAATTAGTATTAGCCAATCAAGCGAAAGTCACTCTTGCAGAACTTGATATCAATCAATTAGCAAACTACAAACTTCTTACCTTCTGCAATATCGAAACCACTTGTGCTAATTCCCAAACTATTACTACTGAATATACTGGTTTAGCTACTGGTTTGCTGAATTTGGGAATTCCTCACATAGTCACTAATCTCTGGAATGTAGAATCTCCAGCTAGCACTTTGGTGAGCATAGAGTTTTATCAACGAATCAAGCAAAATAAATCACCTGCGATCGCTTTGGCAGAAACAATACTATGGCTGAAGGAATTAACTGCTTCTGAACTCACACAATGGTATGAACAATTGTTAGAAAAAATGCCTTCAGAGGGATTAAGAATTAAAACACATCTAGCATCGGAACTATACAGAACTAGTCAAATGACACCAGAGACAAAAATTTATCATCATCCCTATTATTGGGCAGGATTTAAGATTACAGGGTAAATTGGACTTGGGTTGACATCTCCCCCGGTTGAAACACGGGGGATTCTAAACTGATGTTGCTACGGG
>NZ_JCACKS010000256.1:0-7677 GCF_059505505.1 Pelatocladus sp.
TCGTAACATCATTTGAGAATCCCTGCGGCTTTAGTCCAGGGAGTACGTCAAGAAATGATCTAAGTATCCCGCCTAGAACTAAAGTTCCAGGCTCATAGCGCAAGTCCACTCAAGTGGACTGGAACAAACTTTTTTTTGAGTCCTCTTCAGAGGACTTGCGCTATGAGACTCGGAATTTATTCCGAGACGGTACAGATGCGCTCTGTCTCCAATTTTCGTTTGCGATCTAAAGCTAAATATTAAACTGCTGTCGTTGATACAGCGACCAATACAAACCCTTTTGCTGCAACAAATCTGTATGTGTACCGCGTTCGAGCAGAACTCCTTTTTCTAACACCAAAATTAAATCAGCACGTTTTAAAGGTGCAAAACGGTGAGCAATTAAAAACACAGTCCGTCCCTGGGAAACTGTTTGCAAGTTTTGCAGTACCTGTTGTTCGGTTTCGCTATCCAAAGCACTGGTAGCTTCATCTAATATTAAAATCGGCGCTTGGGAAAGAAACAACCGTGCTAGGGCTATGCGTTGGCGTTGTCCTCCAGATAAAGCTGTACCCCGTTCGCCAACATTGGTTTCGTAACCGTGGGGTAACTCACTGATAAAGTCGTGGGCAACAGCAAGTCTAGCAGCTTCTACTACTTGTTCTGCGGTGATCTCTGGATTCCCAAGGGTGATGTTATCCAAAATCGAACCGTTGAATAAAAAGTCTTCTTGCAAAACAACGCTAATCTGTTGACGCAAGGAAGTTAGATCAGCACTTTTAATATCAAAACCATCAATCAGGATGCGTCCTGATTCGATTTGATAGAGACGTTGCAAAAGTTTAGAAAGGGTACTCTTGCCAGAACCACTACGTCCCACAATACCAACGAATTGCCCTGGCTGCACGTTAAAGGAAATACCCCGTAGCACAGGTTCAGTATTTTGGCGGTAGCGGAAAAATACTTGATCAAAAGCGACTTGTCCTTTCAGGGGTGGTAAAACTAAACCTGTACCTGCTTCTGCTTCTGGGGCGACATTGAGAATATCGCCAATCCTGTCTACGGAAAGGAGGACTTGTTGCAGATTTTGCCATAGTTGCACTAATCGTAACAATGGGCCAGTAACTCTACCAGAAAGCATTTGAAAAGCAACAAGTTGACCAACAGTAAGTTTGTTTTCAATGACTAACTTAGCACCAAACCAGAGAATTAGTAGGCTAGAGAAATTAGTCAGAAAATCACCGATATTGCTGCTGATATTAGAAGTAGTAGAAGCTTTAAAACCTGTGCGGATAAAACGAGCAAATAAACCTTCCCAGCGATCGCGTGCTACTGCTTCAGCTGCGTGGGCTTTCACCGAATGAATTCCTGTCACTGTCTCCACCAAAAATGACTGGCTATCAGCACTGCGGTTAAATGTTTCGTTGAGCCAGTTGCGGAGAATTGGTGTCGCTACTAGTGTCAGAATTGCAAATAAAGGTAGCACCGCCAACGCCGTAAAGGTGAGGGGAATGCTGTAGTAGAACATCAATACTAAATACACCACAGCAAAAATGCTGTCTAACACCACAGTCAACGCTGTACCAGTGAGAAACTGGCGAATTTGTTCGAGTTCTTGCACCCGTGCAACTGTGTCTCCTACCCGACGTGCTTCAAAGTAAGCCAAAGGTAAGCGCATCAAGTGGCGAAATAGCTGGGCGGACAAACTTAAATCCAAGCGTCGGGCGGTGTGAGTGAAGACAAATAGCCGCAGAATACCAAGTGCAGCCTCAAAAATTGCCACTAATAACAATGCGATCGCCATGACATCAAGAGTTGCCAAACTCTCTTGCACCATGACTTTATCGATCACAACCTGGGTAATGAGTGGCGTTGCTAACCCCAACATCTGTAACGTCAAAGACGCCAGCAACACTTCCCCTAATAGTCCCCGATATTGCCATACTGCTGGTAGAAACCAATTGAGGTTAAATTTTTCCTGCTTTTGAATTAACTCTACTTGCCACAGTTGCCCATTCCAATATTCTTCTACCAATGACTGCGATAAAACTTCACAAGTGCGATCGCCATTGAGGGGATTGGCTATGAGTAAGCGATCGCCCCTGACAGCATAAACTACCACCCAGTTACCATCAGCTTCCGGTGATGCACCCCACTGCAACAAAGCCGGAAATGACAACTGCTGCAAATCAATCCAACTCGCTTGCAATCGTCGCAATACAAACCCTAACTTTTCTCCTGCTTCTACAACATGTTTTGGCTGCTGTCCTCTGACTTGGCGTTGTACCCATTCCAACTTCACAGGTTGATCTAACTGTTGCGCCACCATTGTTAAACAAGCAGCAGCCGTATTCCGACTAGCAACAAACGGATAAGTCTGCTGGGTGGAAGTGGGGAACTGGGAGGTGTGGGGAGTGGGGGGAGTGGGGGAGGAGTATGAGAAATCCTTGTCTTTCTTGTCTTCCTTGTCCCCTTCCCCTGTTTTCCCTGTTTCCCAAAATTCCTCAATTTGTGGTGTGGAAATTTCTGCCCATACTGTTACAGTCCAACGTACTACTACTACATCTTTGCTAGCAGCTACAGCTTTGCATTCGAGTGGTAGTTTCTGCAAGCTACCAAACCAATCACCCACCGTTAAAGTTGCTAGTGGTTTACCAACTCCTTCTTCGCGCAGGCGGACTTTACCACTGACAATCAAAAACTGATAACCTACCCCATCTTTTGGCCAGATTTTTTTTCCTAAACCGAAGCGTAGAGTTTCTGACTTTTGTTGCAATAGGGTTTGCTGTTGTGAACTTAACCAACATAGTGGTGCTTGTGTCCAAGGTAGAGAAGCTAGCACCCTTGTATGTGAAGACTCATCATCTATCAGGTTTAATTCACTTGCAGTTTTACCGTTAGCTTCTGAATTTTCTCTGCTAGCCATTTCTCAAACAACTCATTCTGTAGTGCTTGCTTTAGTTGAGTATCTTCTAATGAAGCTGGCAAAATTTGTTCTACACGAAACAAACCATAACGTTCTTCCAGCTCAATTGGCCCTACTATTTCCATTGGGCTTGCCACATCAATTGCTGCTCTGAGTTTATCAGGCAATGTTCCTCTGCTGACTGGTCCCATCATTCCGTTGACGATTCGATCTTCTGTGAGTGAGTATTCTCTAGCTAATCCTTCAAAGCTAGCTCCTTCCTCAATTTGGGCTTGTAATTCCTCGGCTAATTCTCGATTGTCTACAATAATTCGCGAAATTACCACCCGATCC
Organism: Pelatocladus sp.; assembly: GCF_059505505.1. Taxonomy (NCBI): domain Bacteria; kingdom Bacillati; phylum Cyanobacteriota; class Cyanophyceae; order Nostocales; family Hapalosiphonaceae; genus Pelatocladus; species Pelatocladus sp. The sequence continues at coordinate 3,239 of NZ_JCACKS010000256.1, forward strand.
AGGAAAATTTTCCTTTCGATGAAATATTCTGGCAGTTTGGGTTCTGTGATTACTGCTTTGAGTTTTTCTAACTTGAAGCCCAAAGCAACACTAGAGTGGAAAGAATCATAGTCTTTGCCATTATTTTGTAGCCATTCTTGAAAGCTTTTTGGATCTGTTAGTTGATTTTTGAGTCGAAAATCAATAATTGCTTGTTCAGTAAAAGCTGGACTAATAGCTATATCTTCACGAGTTTGTAATTCTTTTTCTATTACATATTGACGTAGAATATCCCCAATAAGTTGTCCTAATTTTCCAGCGTTTTGCAAATATTTTACTACTTGTCCAACAGAAATTTGTTGCTCATTAACAGTTAAAAAGGAAGAAGATTCCATAGGATAAATACGTAGATCTACGAAGAAGAGTAATTATACATTTTCCCCTCAGAGGAAATTCGTAATTTAGTTGACATTCTCATGCCAAGTTTATATTGCCATGTTAAGTCTTACAAGACAGAGTGGCAACTCTATCTTGTAAATTATTCGTAAAAATATCTACCTAGTATCGGAAAATAATTAGGACAGTCTCGCACAAACAACTAGAGTGTTTTAGAAAAAATAAATACGCCTTCAAAATTTACTGATAATCCTACGTGATTATCATTACAAATTTATTGCTTTTGTTGATTCACATTATGCAACTGTAATTGCCCAAAACCAAGCTAAAAAAATCGCCGCGATCGCACCGATTAATGTATTTAAAATATTCACTAATTCATTCGTTAACCAAGTGTACTTTGATTGCAATGTTGCTCCAATTACACTTTCTATATTTGTGGCAATAAATGCAGCTACTACGCACCAAAGTATACCCAAAGGTTCAACTAAACCAACACCCCAACCCACAAAGGCGATCGCCACCGAAGCTACTACACCAGCCAAAGTCCCTTCTAAACTGACTGCTCCTTCAGTTCCACGAGGAACTGGTTGTAAAGTAGTAATCAAGAAAGTACTCTTGCCATAAGCTTTCCCCACTTCACTTGCACAGGTATCAGACAGCTTTGTACTAAAACTTGCCACATAACCCAGCATTAGTAGGGATCGGAGATCGGCGATCAGAGATTGAGGACTCGGAAGAATTCCCAAGTTTAGCATCCCTACTCCCAAAGCGCACAATGTCCCAATCAAAGCCGAACCCCAGACATTTTCTGGGCCTCTTGCACCAGAACGCTTTTCAGCAATACCTTCAGCTTCTTTCTGGGCCATACCAATACGGGTCACAAAAGAACCAACTAAAAAATAGAACATTACAACTATATATCCTTGCCAACCTAATGTTCCCCAAGTCAAGACACCAAGTAACCCAGCATGGAAGTAACCAGCAGGAGTGAGCAGCTTTTTCGGAGCAATCCAAGCTACAACTAACAGCATAGAATTTAATGCTGTTCCCACAATCCAGGGATTTACAGAGTTAATTAAAGAAAACATTGTTTCTGCGTTTAGGTATTTTATTTAAGTTATCAGTTATCAGTTATCAGCGTCGTATCTGCTCAATTTATGGGGAGCATCCCAAATGTTTTAAATCCCCGTAGGACGAACATCGCCAAGTCTTTTTCAAAAATTGTGATGCTTCCATTTATGGGAATTAATTGATAACTGTTCACTGATAACTGTCACAAACAGGATATCCAATTTCCGCTACACTCCCAAACCCCCATAAACTTGTCACCCAGTGAAATCACGCAGCTATTTTTTGAAGCTTTGGTAAATTTTTGATGCTTATTTATTAAAGTGATGCATATTAGCATTATTTTTTCGCAAGAGAAGCTGATGATGGATTGTAAGAAAATTATCTTGTAGTTTGAAACACTAAGTTAAAAATGTCATCAGACCTCACAGGCAATTCCCTAGATCAAGCTAGAAGTTTTACATTTACAAATAATTCCTACACATTTAGTGATCAGGTTTCTCTTAAAGATCCTGTTGATTTTTATAAATTCACGCTTGAGGGTAAGAGTAGTTTTCTACTAGACTTAACTCATTTAAGTGCCAATGCCGATGTACAGTTGATTCAAGATGCCAATGGCAATGGTGTAACAGACAAGGGAGAAGTCATTGCTGCTTCCAAGCGTGCTGGAAAAAAAGCTGAATCAATCAACACAACCTTAGAAGCTGGTACTTATTATATTCAAGTCCATTCCACAGGTAGAGCCAAAACCAAGTATGAATTGAGCGTTTCGGCAATACCGATTGATAATGCAGGTAACACTCTAGATACAGCTTGGAATATTGGTGAAATCTCTGCTAACTCTCAAACTATTAGTTATAGGGATTGGGTAGGTAAATCTGACAGCTATGACTATTATAAGTTCAACATCAGTAGTACTGGTGATGTCAGTTTATCACTCAAAGATTTAGGTGCTGATGCAGATATACGACTGTTAAATTGGCAGGGTGAGAATCTCGCTGGTTCTGCCAATATTGATAATACTGATGAATTTATTACCAGTAATTTGACAGCAGGAACCTATTATGTAGAGATTTATTCGTACAACGGTAATCAAACTTTTTACAATCTGCATTTATCATTAACATCGCCAGATTCTACAGCAGTAATTCAAAGTTCAGATCAACTAGGCTCGGTAGATGATGGCAACAGTACAGCTATAATACCGACTACTGCTAATAGTAATCAAGGTACACTTAGGGCAGATACATTTATATATACATCGAATTCTACACAAACAGTATTTTCTGGCAAAGGTAATATTGACTTTGGTAGTGGAGGGCGAGACATACTAGATCTCTCTGCTTTTGTATCTACACAAGTCCTATCGTTTAACTACGCTAATACTACGAATGGCGGCGTCATTTACGATCCTGGTAATTCAGTAGCCCGTGTCTTTGATGCGATCGCCTTCTCTGACGGTAAGCAAATTTTATTTGAGGGTATCGACACTATTAAGTTTGCAGATACTGTCATAAATTTATCAGTAACACCAAATGACCCGCTATTTAACAAACAATGGAACTTGCACATGATGGATGTGCAGAAAGCTTGGCGGTTCACCACGGGTTCAGATCAGGTATTAATAGGAATTGAAGATACAGGATTAGCACCTGACGTTAACGGTTATCTTCACCCAGATTTGCGATTTACCAATAGTATTGGTTCTAACTATTTTGATGAGTATTCATCTTCTTCTCACGGAACCTTAGTCCAGGGAACGATCGCTGCTGCTAGTAACAATAACATTGGTATAGCTGGCATCAACTGGAATTCTCCCGTTATGCAGATCGATGTCATTGGTGGTAATCCTGGCGACTATAGTTTAGCTGATGCTACACAGACATTAATCAATTGGGCCCATAGTCAGAATAAGCCTATAGTAATTAACCTCAGTCTTTCTGGTGGTTACTCAACAGCATTGGAAGAACTAATTGCAAACAACCAAAATGATGTCTTGTTTGTGCTCGCTACTGGTAACGGTAATCAAAATACTATTTCTAGCCCTGCGGATTTAGCTAAGAAGTACAAAAATGTCACTGCGGTAGGCGCTTCTTGGGGAACTCAAGACTATTATGGTAATCCGAAAACACCAGGAACAAGAGTTGACTATCCTAGTGAAGGCGTACAGTGGTGGGGTTCTAATTATGGAGAAGGTTTAACTTTAGTAGCACCAACAGAGTTTACCTCTACCAGTGCAACCCGCAACACATCCGACCAATTCTACAACAAATTAGACTACGCAACCAATTTCAATGGTACTTCTGCTGCAACAGCAAATGTCACAGGAGTAGCATCTTTAGTGTGGAGTGCTAATCGAAGCTTAACAGCAACACAGATACGCTCAATTCTTTCAGACACTGCTTACGATCTTGGTACTCCCGGTTACGATACAGTCTACGGTTACGGCGTTGTCAATAGTGATGCAGCTGTGCGACGCGCTATAGCTCTTTCTAGAGTAGAGACTACGGTTTGATAATTTTGTTTGCTAATCTTAAATTGACTCTAGGAATGGGCTTAAGCCTCGGATTCGTGAGCGTGTTTTGGCTGAGGCTATTTATATATGAAGCGTAGTTATAAGTAAGTGGGTCAAATTAAATATAAAACCTCACCCTCAATCCCTCTCCTTACTAAGGCTACGGTGTACACACAAGTCAAAATTTTTCATGTTGAAACTGTATCCCGCCTCGGAATAAATTCCGAGGCGGTACTGAAAGCAGTTGTGATGAAGGAGTTGGAGGAGATGCTGGGATGAGTGATACTAGACTTCTCCAGAAATGGGATATCGACCCTGACTATAAATAAGAATAAGGCTAATAAGGCTTGTATATCCTTATTTCGGAGATGTCTAAGAATGTTGGGTAACGATCGCGCTCAACCCAACCTACAATTATCTTTAACACCAAGCGTATTGATTTATATTCCCTGTAGCAGCTTCCGCCTTCCCTGTAGCA
>NZ_JCACKS010000256.1:7777-31722 GCF_059505505.1 Pelatocladus sp.
GCTTCTGGGTTGACGTTTCCGTGTTTCGCGCACTCTGTAGCAGCTTCCGCCTTCCCTGTAGCAGCTTCTGGGTTGACGTTTCCGTGTTTCGCGCACTCTGTAGCAGCTTCCGCCTTCCTTGCAGCAGCTTCCGCGTTGAAGTTTCCGTGTTTCTGCTATACATGTAAATAAAATGCCGCTTTCTAGAGGTAGTAGATGGAACCATTCACTGCTGGTGCGATCGCCATTGGGACTGTGATTGCGACTAAGGCTTTGGAAAAAACAGGCGAAAAGGTAGGTGAAACTTTATGGGATAAGACTGGTCATTTCAAACATCCTCTCAAGAATGTTCGCCATTTCATTTATTGACAAAAATCTATACAAATCGTAGAAAATAATAAATAAGCTTGATGGTTGGTGATTTAATCAATATTTAGTTACTAATCTTGATAGCAACATCTCTTTTAGAGCTTGAGTTATATTTCATTCATTCCTAGAATTAGTAAACTGGCATACAATCTAAAATTCCGCTTTGCTGTATCTGCTATTTTTCAGGGGGAATAAACCATGAGCCGTCCAATTATTCTTGGTATTGTTGGTGACAGTGCTGCTGGTAAAACTACGCTGACAAAAGGGATTGCTCAGGTACTTGGCCCAGAAAATGTCACCATCATCTGTACAGATGATTACCACAAGTACGATCGCAAACAACGTGCAGAAATTAAGATTACAGCTCTCCATCCTGACTGCAACCATCTGGATATTATGCAGCAGCATCTCTCGCTGTTGCGGACTGGTCAACCTATTCTCAAGCCAGTTTACAGCCATAAAACTGGTACTTTTGAGGCTCCAGTGTATATCAAACCCAACAAATTTGTGATTGTAGAAGGATTGCTTGGCTATTCTACGCGTGCTGCTCGTGATTGCTATGATGTGAGAGTTTACCTTGCACCTCCTGAATCTCTACGTGCTAGTTGGAAAGTCAAGCGAGATACACAAAAGCGCGGATATACAGAAGAACAAGTACTAGCAGAGTTAGAAAAACGAGAACCAGACTCAGAACAGTTTATCAGACCACAACGGCAATGGTCAGATATAGTCGTGAGTTTCTATCCACCCAGCGATGAGACTAATAACACCAACGGACATCTAAATGTGCGTTTAGTATTGCGTCCCACAATTCCGCATCCAGATTTTACCCAAATTCTCGATATTGGTAATAGTAGCATGTCTGCCACCCGTCTAGGACTAGATCGGGATATGGGTAAACCAGTCGATGTCCTGGAAGTTGATGGTCATACAACTTTAGAACAAGTCAACAAACTAGAACATTTGATTTGTGCTGATATGCCATATTTAAAGAACGTATGCGATCGCGAGAGTAATCCAGAGATAGGCAAAGTTGCTGGTACAACTGGCGAAACAATCCAGAGTTATCCCCTCGCCATCACTCAGCTTCTGACAACCTATCACATGCTCAAAGCAACACAGATATATCAATAAGTTGATGATTGATTGTTCCAAACAACAAAATTTTATCCAATAGACATAGATTTTGAGAGCTAAAAAGGGATTACTAGAGTATCGATACTCTTTATGCTATTATTCCCTTGATCTATGACCTATAGCCTCAGAATTGCTGATATGCCAGAGACAGAGCGTCCACGGGAACGCTTGATGGCTCATGGTGCGAAAATTTTATCTACTGCTGAATTATTAGCAATTTTGCTTGGCACTGGTCAAGGTGCAGGAAAACTTTCGGCTGTGGGTTTGGGACAATATATTTTGCATGAATTGAGTAAATGCGATCGCGAACCTTTAGCAGTGTTACGAGACATCAGTGTTGCTGAACTCATGCGAATTCCTGGTATCGGTCCAGCCAAAGCAACAACTATCTTAGCTGCGATTGAATTGGGCAAACGTGCCTTTCAATGTCGCCCTGCGGATCGTACAGTTATAGATAGCCCAGCAGCAGCAGCTGCTGCTTTGAGTCAAGATTTGATGTGGCAAAATCAAGAACGTTTTGCAGTTGTTCTATTAGATGTCAAAAATCGTTTGTTGGGGACACAGGTAATTACTATTGGAACTGCAACCGAAACCCTCGCACCTCCTGGTGAGATTTTTCGAGAAGTGATTCGCCAAGGTGCAACGCGGTTGATAGTAGCACACAATCATCCTTCCGGTAATCTTGAACCCAGTAGCGAAGATATCGAACTCACTCGTAAATTGTTAGCAGGAGCGAATTTTTTAGCTATTCCCTTACTTGATCATCTGATTTTGGGTAATGGCAATTATCAGAGTATACGGGAAATTACAACTTTGTGGGATGAGTGTCCCCAACAAGAGTAAAACACTAAATTAAAAACTAATAATTAAGCTTTTCATACCGCCAAAAAATAATTTTTTTGGCTAATAGCTAAAGTCAGATTTATCTGACTAAGAGAATGTTTTAGTCTGTTGAAACGGACTTGTGCTATTAGACTGAGAATTTATTCTCTAGCGGGATATGGGCTTGGTGCAAGATCTCAGGCGATCGCGTCATCTACCATGGGGCGATCGCCAATTCTATCAGTCAAAATAACCACTATATTTCCGAGAATAAAACATCTTCGTAAACCTGCACAACAGAACAAGAAAAATTCACGCTGGTTAACTCTAAATCTTGATTTTCTCTATAGCTGTAAAGCACCCATCTACCTTCAGAATTGCGTCGAAAACAATCAACACGCTGGCGAGTTTGACTGATTAAAACATATTCTTGCAATGTTTTTAATTCTTGATAATCATTAAATTTATCACCCCGGTCAAAAGCCTCTGTCGATGGTGATAAAACTTCTATAATTAAGCTGGGATAACATTTGAAATATTCAAATTTTGTATCTCGTTGGTCGCAAGTGACCATAATATCAGGATAGTAGAAAATATTCAGCGTTTCGATGCGTGTTTTCATGTCAGCAACGTAAACACGACACCCCGTTCCTCGGATGTGATTTCTAAGCAGAGTAACTAAGTTAGCTGTAATTGTGACATGAGCATCACTTGCACCGGACATTGCATAAATCTGCCCTTGGATATACTCGTGTTTAATCGGGCTAGATTTTTCCGTTTCGAGGTACTCTTCTGGGGAAAGATAGGGATGAGATTGACTAAGAGTCATCAGATAACTCCAGTACTCCAGTTCTATAGCTGTAGTTTAATCTGTAGTTTCTCAAAAAGGACATGCGATCGCACTATATGTTGCTTTTTCCAAAACTAAATTGCATTAATTCGTAGCAAATTATCTATAGAAAAACTCTGCGTCCCTCTGCGTTTAAAAACATCACAATTCTACGCAAAACTATACTTGGTCTTCAAAGATTTTTTTAAGCGGGCGGCGGGAATCGAACCCGCATCAATAGCTTGGAAGGCTATGGTTTTACCACTAAACTACGCCCGCAAATTTCCAACCTAAATAACATAACACAGCCTTAGCTAAAAATCAAGACTAGCGACGCTCTATTTTTACACGTACTACTAAGTTACTTTGGGACGGCTTGCTGCCATCTTGGTTTCTAGCAGGATTAAATGAGACATTTTGGAAAAGATCAATCAAGAGTTGCTGATATTTAGTTTTCTTCACTTTTAGTTCTTCAGGAGTCATATCTATAATATCGACTGCTGGGTTGCCGTTAGCATCACGAGTAATTAACTTGCCATTTTGATCAATTGCTAAGGAAACGAGCAAATCTACATTATCCAAATCCGGTTCACTGCTGATAAAACTTACAGGCAATTCTTTTGTATTCTCTCCCACAGGTTGAGCCAAAATATCTGGTGGTACATCTTGTCTGACCATACCTTTTTGGAGTAAATCAATCATTTCATCTCTAGAAAAAGCATTCCAAGTGGCGACTAGTCCTCCATCACTTTGAGTCTCATCAGGTGACAATGAGGGTGGTGGCTGTATTGATGGATTTAATGTTGGTAGTGAAGTTGATTTTCCTAGCGAGATATTAGTATCTGGTTGTTTTGGAAATTGAGAGTTGATTGGCGAATTTGTAGAAGGTGAAGTATCTGTGGGAGGTGTTGTAGCGTTTATATCTGGTGATAAAGCTTGATTTTGTTCATCTGGGATGGGATTTTCTGATTTTGAGGTTGGGATATCTGTCTGATCAGGAGGTGGTGTCGGAGGTATAGTATCAGGCTGTGGCGTTGCAGGTGTAATCTCAGGCTGTTGAGTTTGGAATGACGGCGTTGCAGGTGTAATATCAGGCTGTGGAACTGCTGATGACTCTGGTTTAGGTGTAGGGGGAATGCTAGGTGTAGATTTCGGTTGTGTCGTTAGTTGAGGTTTTGCAGTTTGTTGCTGATTAACAGTTGGTTTATCAGAGGGTTGCTGAGGTGGAAGAGAGGAATTAGGGTTAGAAGCGATCGCTGTTTTTTTGTCTATCAAAGCGATCGCATCTTCATCAGTTACAGCAACGGATTTTTGAGTATTTGATGATGACTGGGGTGAACCAGGTTTTGCTTTAGCTTGTGTCTGAACTTTTGAACGTCCTGTTGGAGAAACTTCTATGATTTCAATCGGTATAGCGCTATTAGTCGAGTTTTGCTGTCGTATAAGGCTCAACTGATATGAATATGAGCGCAAAATCCAAAATGCAACCAAATGTATTGCTACTGAACCCGTAATTACAGCGATCCACAAACCCGGAGGATCGCTATGTCGGCGATTTGTCTGTGATGGAATTGGTTTTTGGTTAGCAACCGATTTTGTCATAATTTTGCTGCAAATTGTCAAGAGTCCATTGTCAAGAGTCAAGAGTCCCAAGTTTTTGACCAATGATCATTGACAATTTTAGCGATTAGCTGTCAACTCTGATGTAAGATTAAAGTAAAACTCAAAACTGTTTCGTCTATTCCTTTTAGTTCTAGCGGACTACCTTTAATAATTTCTTCTTCTTGTAAATAATCTGCAACCGCCGCAGAGACTAAGACACCACCAGGATTAGCTGCTTGCTGTAATCTTGCAGCGATATTGACGCTGGGACCAATGGCTGTATAGTCGGCGCGTTCAGAGCTACCAAACATACCGACAACAGCTGTACCTTGGTGGATACCACAGCGAAATTGTACGCTTTCACTTTTAGTCGAATCAAAAATACCCTGTTCTCGCCAGTGTTCGTTTAACTTTTCGAGCGATCGCAGCATCGCCCTAGCTGTATTCACCGCACGTCGCACTTGTTCGTTAGGTGTTAGCTCTTCTGGCGCTCCAAATAAAGCTACAATAGCATCTCCCATAAACTTATCTACCGTACCACCGTTATCAAATACCGCTTTTGTCATCACTTCTAGATATTTATTGAGCAACTCAGCCACTCGGCGTGATCTTAGAGTATTTGCTAGCTGGGTAAAACCGACAATATCACTAAATAAAACTGTGATTAAGCGCGGTTCCGGTCGTAAATCCAGAACCAAGTCTCCTGCTGCGGCTTTTTCAACCAAAGCAGGTGGTAAAAAGCGTTTTAATACGGATTCTGTCAAATAAGTATTTAATTCTACCACTTTGCGTTCATTTGCTTTCAACGCTAAAAGATTACGCACTTCTGCTAAAAGTTCACGGTCGTTAAATGGTTTAGCTAAATAAGCATCTGCGCCTCTTTCTGTACCTGTAATACGAGTTTCTTCATCAACTTTTGCTGTCAGTAAAATGATTGGTGTTCCTTTTAATTTCTCGTCGTTGCGGATCATCCGAATCATTTCCAGACCTGATACTATGGGCATCATTAAATCACTCACAACCAAGCTGGGTGAAATTTCCTGAGCAAGTCGAAACCCTTGTGAACCATTATCAGCTGTCCGTACTTGGTAGCCATCAGCGCGGAGTATACCAGATACATAAGCTCGTAAATCTGGATTGTCGTCTACAACTAGGATATAAGGGCCTTTTGCTGCTTCTGTGGAGTCTAATTCCCAGTTCCTAGTCCCTTCTTCGAGCAATTCCAAATCAACCAATTCCACAACAGCACGGTTGATATTGGCTTCCACAGCTGCTTCTGATACTTGATCTGCGCTTAAGTGACTACTACCAGGAATCAACCAGACGCTAAAAGTAGTACCTTGACCATAAACTGATTTTACGGTTACTTTGCCACCGTGAAGTTCTACTAATTCTTTAACTAAAGCCAAACCTAATCCTGTTCCTTCATAGGAACGGCTTTCTGAGCCTTCAGCTTGGCGAAAACGTTCAAATAGAAGGGGGATTTGTTCCGGTAAAATGCCAATACCAGTATCCTCTACTGTCAAAATGCAATGTCCATCTTGAGATTGCATAACAACAGTAATCATGCCACCTTCAGGAGTAAACTTCATGGCATTAGACAAGAGATTGTAAACCACCTTGTCAAATTTTTCCATGTCTAAGTAGACTTTTGGACATGTAGCGATTTTGGTAACAAGGCGCAGTCCTTTTTTTTCGCAGTAAGGACGAAACGACTCGATAATTTGGCTGACAAATTCGACTAAATCACAGGGACGAAAATTCGGTTGCATCCGACCTGCATCTAAGCGTTGCAGATCTAGCAGTTGGTTAACAAGTCTTAACAAACGCCGGGAGTTACGTAGAGCGATCGCACTTTGTTCGTAAGATAAACCCTCTTGAGAAGAAACTGCTGTCTCTAGTGGCCCTTGAATTAAGGTAATGGGGGTACGAAACTCGTGGGAAATATTTTGGAAAAATTCGGTTTTTTGTTTATCTAATTCCAGTAAACGTTCGGCTTGTTCGCGGGTTTTTTGGTACAAGTGAGACTGTTGGACTGCGATCGCTGCTTGTGCTGCTACTGCTTTTGCCAACTCTATTTCCGAAGTCACCCACTGGCGACATTTTACACCTTCTCTCAAGGTAATACTACCGATACTTTTCCCCTCAGCTAACAGGGGAACTACCATCAGTGAGCGGGCTGGTAATCGCAAATGTAGATCAAAACCTTTGGTTTCTGGTGGACACTGGCTCATATCTGAAATGATCACTGGTTCTTGTGTCCGTAACATTTGTTGCAAAATCGGATTGCCTTTAATTGGCGCTTGAGACTGGGGTAAATTGTGAGTGTTGACATTCTCAATCTTTTGGGAATGATGAGTCCCTAAGTCTTCAGAACGATCATACAAACCGACGCAACGAACAAACTCATCATCTTGTGTCCACAAAGACAGCACACAGCCATCAACTTGTAAAGCTTGTCCTAATTTTTGGGTAATAGCAGCAAAAATATCATGTGGGTCTAAACTAGAGCGAATAGCACTGGTAATTGTATTAATCAGAGCTTCCCTTTGAGCAAGCGCGCGTACTTGCTCGTAAGCATGAGCTTGAGACAAAGCCAGAGCAGCTTGATCTGCTACCATCATCACCAACTGCACTTCGTCATCACTCCAGACACGAGGTGCATGACACTGGTGGAGTGCTAACACAGCCATTAGTTCTTGTTGGCAAATCAGTGGTACAACCAAGCTAGAGCAAATATTGGCTTCAATAAAAGCAGCAGCACGCGATCGCAACTCAATAAGATCCCCTTGAATACGTTCATCACTAGCTACATCATGAATTACTTGTACTTCACGAGTTTCCCAAATTGTCTGAGACAGCAGAGGTAATGGAGTTTCAGAAGACGGAATGACTGGTGAAAGACGTGGTGATGCGGAGAGTATTTCATCTGTATTCGCAGTAATTGTGTGTTCTTCGCAACCTAGTATCCCTGTTTTTTTCTCTACTGGCTTTTGATAAATAAACCCTTCATCAACTAATTGATTTTCTTGGAAAGGACGCAAGAGGCAAACATCTACCTCCAACATATGTCCTACCGTATCAACAATTGTTTGCAAAATTTGCCGATAATCTAAAGCGCTGCGAATCGTATTCGTGACAGTGTTCAACAGCGATTCCTGGCGAAGAGTGCGGGTTAGTTCGCGAGTACGGGCTTTGAGGACATTGTGGGTATCTAAGGCTTGACGTACTACTGCTTTGAGTTCCTCTGCTTCCCAAGGTTTGGTGACATATTTAAATACTTTACCAGAGTTAATCGCGTCTACCAGGTCTTCGACATCGGTGTAGCCAGTCAAAATTATCCGGATGATATCTGGATACTGAGTTGCTGTCAGGCTTAAAAATTCTGTACCACTCATCATTGGCATTCGCTGATCCGAGATGATTACTGATACATCTCCCTCCTGCGCCAACAGCTCCAATGCGGCTGGTCCAGAACTTGCTCTCAACACCTTATAATCACGATAAAAGGTGCGATAAAGCAAATCTAAGTTGTCAAGTTCGTCATCAACAACCAAAATTTTAGGCTTACTGTTTGCTTGGGATTTCATGCACCGCTTTCCTGCTGCAAAGGCAGTCGGATAAACAATAATCTGATTCAGATAAAGATGAAACTGACTCAGGTAAGAGCAGAGCATTTCGACTCCATAAGCCGTTTGCCCATATGACTGTCACTCGTGAGAATATTTGTTTACAGCCATCTGTCTCTATAAAATTATGCCGATTATTGTTTGCTTTGGTACACCCCAATTAATTTGATTTTGACTATTATTTTCACAGAATTTGTATTTACTAGCCAAATTTCTGCTCACTTGCGACGAGAACTGTTTTATCTCATGTACAGCAATCCAGGTTGATTGAACAATCCAACTGAAGCTGCACATTAATTTTTCCCGCCGTAGCATCAACACTAACACTCTTGGGTAAATTTTATTTATAACAGTCATTTTCGAGTCAGTAATCTCACAATAACTTAAGATTCAAGAGCAAAGTATACTATTAGACACATATTTATTTACAATTTAGCCATTACAATTATGTGCTAGACAAGTGGTAAAAGAATAGAAAAGAGGAACAGGGGACAGGGGACAGGGAACAGGGAACAGAGGAAAGATAATAAAGGATATTGATCTATTGTCCCAATCCCATTACCCCTTATCCCCTCCAGGGGGTCTTACCTTCCCCAATCCCCGTACTCTGTGAGAAGCCCTTCACCCTTCGCCAGGTGCTTTATGCCGGGCGGGGTAGACGCGTAGCGGCTTCTGAAAGTACCCGTCCACCGCACTGGCTCACTGCTTGCGCGTCTACGCGTAGCGTCTCCTCTGGAGAATCCCTTATCCTCAATCCCCAATCCCAAACACCAGTTATTTTAAGTTTTCACATACTTTAAATGGTGTTTTAGGATATTTGAAACGATTTTTATTCAATCAATTCACTACGTAATTAGCCTTGACACCCTGGTTTTTCCAACAATCCTATCAACCACCTGTCACAGCAGCATCAGCTGAACAAGCTTCCTGTCGATTTCAAGTCCGTGCAGCTACACCTGCTGATTTGACTAGTGTTGCTCAAATTATTGCTGAAAGCTTTCACTCCCAAAATGGTTTTTGGGCATGGGCATTTCCTTTGCTACGCTTAGGTATATATGAAGATTTAAGACACCGACTAGTATCATCTACATCCCACCATGTTTGTTTGGTTGCTATTGACACCGCAGCCAATACAGCCAATAACTTAGTCGGTACTTTGGAGGTAGGTGTACGCTACAGTGATTCTTGGACAGAGGTTGGCAAAGGTTTGCCTTACCTGTCTAATTTAGCAGTTTCCTCAAAGTACCGTAGACTGGGCGCAGCTTCTCAATTACTTCAAGCTAGTGAAAAATTTGTTCGAGAATGGGGATTTGAAGATTTATATCTTCATGTTTTGGAAAATAATCATCAGGCACGACAACTCTATCTCAAGTTCGGATATCGAGTGCATAAAGTGGAGTCTAATTGGAATATATTATTTTTGAGAAACTCTCGGCAGATATTATTGCATAAACATCTTGTACTAAACTCCAGTAGCTAATTTTTAAGTTGTCAGTAACTCAACCCTAAAGGGATTGAGCTTGCAAGAGAAATCAAGCAAGCTGTGCTGACCAGTCTAAGTACCTTGCGTACTACGTTTTTTGAGTCAAGACACCCTGGAATGCGTACGCCCCCGGCGTTGCCGAAGGCTAGCTAGTTCCTTGCCCTGTCATTTGCAATTAAACAGTTTTAAAGTCACTGAAACAGTGTTGCAAGTCTAAAAAGCTCTTAAAACATTGACGAAGCTAACATTACCCTGAAAAGGAGGGACTTTATGTCCAAAGTGTTTGTTATTGATTTAGAAAAACGACCATTAGATCCAGTTCATCCAGCACAAGCGAGGCAGTTATTACGAAACAAAAAAGCAGCAGTTTTTAGACGTTTTCCTTTCACAATTATCCTGAAAGACTCACAGGCGTACGCACCAGTTCAACCAATAAGGTTGAAAATTGACCCAGGTGCAAAACACACAGGTATTGCATTAGTTAACGATTCAACTGGTGAAGTTGTCTTTGCTGCTGAGTTAAAGCATAGAGGCTTTGCTATTAGAGATGCTTTAACCTCTAGACGGCAATTAAGACGCACTAGAAGAAACCGCAAAACTCGTTACAGAAAACCACGCTTTTTAAACAGAACACGTTCAAAAGGATGGTTAGCACCAAGTTTACAAAGTCGTGTTGAAAATATCAAAACTTGGGTTAAAAGATTACGCAAACTCGCACCAATTACAGCTATTAGTCAGGAATTAGTACGCTTTGATATGCACTTGATGCGTAACCCAAATATTCAAGGCAAGGAATATCAACAAGGCACTTTAGCTGGATACGAAACCAGAGAATATCTATTAGAAAAATGGGGTAGACAATGTGCTTACTGCGGTGTCAAAGACGTTCCACTGCAAATAGAACATATTCACCCTAGAGCTAAAGGAGGTTCTAATTCTATTACAAATCTCACTCTAAGTTGTTCTAAATGCAACACCAAAAAAGGCTCTAAAGATATTAAAGAATTTCTCAAAAAAGACCAAACAAGGTTAGAGAAAATCTTGAAACAAGCGAAACGACCTTTGGCAGATGCCGCCGCAGTTAACACAACTAGATTCGCTTTACTTGAGGTTTTGAAATCGGCAGGTTTACCAGTAGAAACAGGTTCCGGTGGATTAACAAAGTTCAATCGTAGTCAACAGAATCTAGAAAAATCTCATTGGTTAGATGCTGCTTGTGTTGGGAAGTCAACACCGATTCTCAACATCAAAGAAATTAAACCATTATTAATCACTGCTAATGGTCACGGCTCTAGACAATCTTGTAGAACTGACAAGTTTGGTTTTCCTTCTAGATACGTTCCAAGATTCAAATTTGTTAAAGGATTTCAGACTGGTGATATCGTCAAAGCTGTTGTCGGTAAAGGCAAAAAGATAGGTGAATATGTTGGGCGAGTTGCTGTTAGGACTACTGGTAGTTTCAACATCTCTACCAATAATGGATTAGTTCAAGGAATTAGTTACAAATACTGTTCAGCAATCCACAAAAAAGATGGTTATGGTTACGCAAATTAAAAAGACCACGGTGGTTAAAACCACTCGTGTCGCTTCCCTCTCAGGTCTAAAGACGCTGAGTTTCCCGCATACCGTGAGGTCTTATGAGTGTCCTACAAGAGGAAAGTCACGCATTCACGCATATTTAAATTTATTCGTTATGAGTTTCTACTCAAATCCTGAGTTTGATAATTAAACTTAATGTATTACTAAATTTGTCAACGCGGACAATAATTTGGCAACACGGACATTAATCTGTCAACGCGGACATAATAATTTGGCAATCGACACTTACCAAAGCCAGCAGTCGGATTTGAACCGACGACCTTCCGATTACAAGTCGGATGCACTACCACTGTGCTATGCTGGCGTAGCTTTGATGAAGTTTAACATCGAGCGTTGCACTAATTTTTGATTTTACCATAAGGTAGCTGATTGTCAACTATTAATATTGTATGTTGGGGATTGGGCATCGGGCATGGTCAACCACTAACCAACAATAATCACCAACAACCTACTGGTCTATCGCACTTAAATTATAGTTGGTGTGGTCGAATACGACTTTTTCTACCAAAAGGATGATGAAATTTTTGAGGAAATAGTAAATTTTGTCGTGGTTTATATCACTGATACCATCAATCAACTAATATAAACATCAAAGTTGCCTCAAACTATAGATGAGATACAGAAATATTTGGTAGAGTTTTAGAATGCTACTTCTTGCACGGCAGTGTACAGAACAGGGAAGATGTAGTTTTTCTTTACAAACGAGAAGCATGGCATTGTTGAGCGGACGAGATTTATTAAGTCTGGCAGATCTCACTTCCCAAGAGGTCAGAGAACTCCTGCAAATGGCAATCCATTTGAAATCTCAACAGTTAAGTTTACGATGTAATAAAGTTTTGGGACTGTTGTTTTCTAAAGCTTCTACTCGCACACGAGTGAGTTTTTCCGTGGCGATGTATCAACTGGGTGGACAGGTAATAGATTTAAATCCAAATGTCACACAAGTGAGTCGCGGTGAACCTGTGCAAGATACTGCTAGGGTTTTGGATAGATATTTGGATATTTTAGCAATTCGGACTTTTGCACAACAGGAATTAGATATTTTTGCAAATTATGCCAAGATTCCTGTTATTAATGCTTTAACTGATTTGGAACATCCATGTCAGGTTTTAGCAGATTTATTGACAATTCAAGAGTGTTTTGGCGATTTATCTGGGCTAACCTTGACTTATGTGGGTGACGGGAATAATGTCGCCAATTCTTTACTATTGGGTTGTGCGTTGGTGGGGATGAATGTGAGAGTAGCAACACCAAATGGATTTGAACCAAATGCAACAATTATTGAAAAAGCACGAGCGATCGCCAATAATAAAACCCAAGTAATTCTCACCAATGATCCTGAAACCGCAACCAAAGGCGCCCATGCACTATACACTGATGTTTGGGCAAGTATGGGTCAAGAATCAGAAGCAGACGATCGCCTCCCCATTTTTCAACCCTATCAAATTAACGAGCAGCTATTGAGCATTGCCGACCCACAAGCGATCGTTTTACACTGTTTACCAGCCCATCGTGGCGAAGAAATTACTAATGGAGTGATTGAAGGTTTACAATCAAGAGTTTGGGATCAGGCCGAAAATCGTATGCATGTGCAGAAAGCTTTGCTTGCTAGTATCTTAGGAGCAGAGTAAATAAATCAAAAGTTAAAAGTCTAAAGTCTAAAATTTATAAGTTCAACTTTTAACTTTTTATTTTTACCTTTCCATAAGGGGGTTTTTTGTAGTACTAATGTTCTAAGGAACCATTTATTTTTACCTCCCTACAAATTTATGGAAAGACTAACTGAAGCGCAACGAGAACTTTACGATTGGTTAGCAGAATTTATCCGAGAACGTCAGCATTCTCCTTCAATTCGGCAGATGATGGAAGCTATGAATTTGAAGTCGCCAGCACCAATTCAAAGCCGTTTAGAACATCTCCGCACGAAAGGATACATCGAATGGAGTGAAGGAAAAGCACGAACAATTAGAATTTTACATCCATTAAAGCAAGGTGTACCGATTTTAGGGACAATTGCTGCTGGTGGATTAATAGAACCCTTCACCGATGCTGTCGAACATCTCGACTTTTCAAACATTTCCTTACCACCCCAAACTTATGCTTTGCGGGTAGCAGGCGACAGTATGATCGAAGATTCAATCGTTGATGGAGATTTGGTCTTTTTGCGTCCCGTACCGGAACCAGATCAACTTAAAAATGGCACAATTGTTGCTGCGAGAGTAGATGGATACGGTACAACATTAAAACGATTGTACAAAGACGGCGATCGCATTATTCTCAAACCAGCCAATCCTAAATACAACCCCATCGAAGTACCAGCCATACAAGTACAGGTACAAGGTTCCCTTGTTGGTATCTGGCGTACTTATAGTTAAGGGGATCGGGGATCAGGGATCAGGGATCAGGAATTGGGAATTGATAGGACATTGGTGTTTTGTTTATCCCCTTCCTTGTCCTCCTTGTCCTCCATGTCCCCCTTGTCCTCCTTGTCCTCCTTGTCCCCAATCCCCAATCCCCTATCAATGTATTTGACACAGCAAAAAGTCCGACCACTAAATACTTTCACAACCACAGTTAATAAACCTTCGGAAAAGTATCGCCTGAAATTACCATTTGCAGGTGAAAGTAAGGGTAATTATCAAACTCAGCAACCATTACCAGGATGTCCGCAAATGCCAGTATATCTGCAATTGCGACCATATCAGCGTCAAGCTGTGAATAATTGGTTTGCTAACAACGGCAGAGGTACACTGAAAATGGCAACAGGTAGTGGTAAAACAATTACTGCACTTACTGTTGCTTGCGAGTTATATAAACAGATTCACTTACAAGCATTACTGGTAGTCTGTCCCTACCGTCATCTTGTCACTCAATGGGCGCGAGAATGTGAAAAATTTAATTTACAACCCATCTTAGCTTTTGAGAACTTACGCAGTTGGCAAAGTCAACTTTCTAGTCAACTTTATAATGTTCATTCTGGTTCACAACCATTCATCACAGTAATTACCACTAACTCCACTCTCATTGGTGATGGATTTCAATCTCAACTCAAATATTTTCCTGAAAAAAGTTTAATTATTGGTGATGAAGCACATAATTTAGGCGCACCCAAATTAGAAGAAAGTTTACCCAGGCGTGTCGGTTTGCGTCTAGCTTTATCTGCAACACCAGAAAGATATTTTGATGAAACAGGAACCCAATCTGTTTTTAATTATTTTGGTTCGGTTCTCCAACCAGAATTTACTTTAAAAGATGCTATTAATCAAGGTGCTTTAGTCCATTATCTTTATTATCCTATCTTGGTAGAATTAACTGAAGCCGAAAGCCGTACTTATGCCAAAATTACCCAGAAAATAGGCAAGGCTTTATTGTATAGAGAAAAAGAAAATCAATATTCAAATTATTTTGAAGATAATGAAGATTTAAAGCCATTGTTAATGCAAAGAGCCAGATTAATTGGTGCAGCAGCAAATAAGCTAGAGGCGTTGCGTGAATTAATGGCTACTCGTCGCGAAACAACTCATACTTTGTTTTATTGTAGTGATGGTTCTCAAGAAACAGGACAGCGTTCCAATTTGCAACAACTTAAAGAAGTTGCCAAGATCTTAGGAGTAGAATTAGGCTATAAAATCAACACCTATACAGCTCAAACTTGTTTAGAAGAAAGAGAAATTTTACGCCGTCAATTTGAAAGTGGAGAATTACAAGGTTTAGTCGCAATTCGCTGTTTAGACGAAGGTGTAGATATTCCAGCAATTCAAACTGCTGTAATTTTGGCAAGTTCTGGAAATCCTCGTCAATTTATCCAACGACGCGGACGAGTTTTACGTCCTCATCCTGGGAAAGAACGAGCAACAATTTTTGACATGATTGTTTTACCACCAGATTTAGACAGAAAAACTTTAGAAGTGGAACGTAATTTATTAAGAAAAGAATTGCGACGCTTTGTAGAATTTGCTGATTTAGCAGATAATGCTGGTGAAGCCAGAATTAAATTGCTAGATTTGCAAAAAAGGTATGGGTTATTGGATCTTTGAAGGGAACGGGGATTGGGGATTGGGGACAAGGGGGACAAGGAAGACAAGGAAGAATTATTTAACAAATCTCTTCTCAATGACTAATGACTAATGACAAAATAATGAATAATCAACCTAATAATATAGATGATGTTCAAGAACCAATAATAACTGCTCCTCCAGAGGTTAGGCAAATTATTGAACAAGTATGGCAATTAGAAAAAAGCAGATTGAATAAAAAAAGTAATAGCCATATAAATGATGATATTTTAAGGATAGTGAAGGATGCTGTGCGATGAAGTTAATTTCTATTAAAATATGCAACTTTCGCTCCTTTTATGGTAGGACTCCAGAAATAATTCTGGCTCATGGAAATGCTAGCAACACAACAGTAATTCATGGGAATAATGGCTCAGGTAAAACTAGTTTTTTAAACGCATTTACTTGGGTGCTTTATGAAAAATTTAGTGCGGCTTTTTCCTCCGCAGAACAATTAGTAAATAAGCGTGCGATCGCAGAAGCAAAAATTGGACAACCTATCGAATGTTGGGTAGAAATTGTTTGGGAACATGATAATAAACGCTACCGCATCAAACGCGCTTGTCGGGTTTACAAAAATGAAAGTGATTTTGAACCCGGTAAAACAGAATTGAGTATGTGGGTCGGTAGAGATGATGGTTCGTGGTATTTTGTCCCACCTCATCAAAATCTAGAAGATATCATCAATCAAATTTTACCTAACAGCTTACATCAATATTTCTTCTTTGATGGAGAACGCATAGAACATATTGTGCGTTCTGATAAAAAAGCTGAAATTGCTGAAGCTACGAAAATATTATTGGGAGTTGAGGTAATTAATCGCTCAATTAGACATTTAAGCGAAGCCAAGAAAACCCTAGAAAATGAATTAAAAGTTATTGGTGATTCTGAAACAAAACAGTTGCTCAAACAACAAAGCAAAATCGAGCAAGAAGTTGAACAAATTAATAATCGCCAAACAGAAATCAAGCAAGAACTAGAATATCAGCAAACTATCAAAAAAGAAACTAGTAATCGTTTACGAGAACTTAGCGCTGCTAAAGAAGTACAAGAAAGACGACAAACTTTAGAATCACAAAAAGCTCTCAATCAAGAAGAACTGAAAAAAAAGTGGGAAACACTGAAAAAAACAATTTCCACACGTGGCTATACTGTCTTACTCTTAGAAACTACAGTACAATTTAGAGAAATTTTCGCAAATTTAAAGCAACGTGGTGAATTAACTCCTGGAATTTCGCGAGAATTCTTAAATAATTTGCTCGATTCTCAGCTTTGTATTTGTGGTGCGGAATTACATGAAGGGACTCATTCCCACACAAATGTTAAAATATTGCTAGATCAAGCAGGTTCATCGCTAGTAGAAGAAACTGCGATTCGGATGAATGAACGAGTTGATGAAATTGATAAACAAGCAATTGGGTTTTGGGAAGAAGTTGATCGAGAACAAGTAGGAATTAATCAGTTAAGACAAATCATATCTCAAATCGAAGCAGATTTAGATAGCATCCAAGAACGATTGCGAAAAGATCCCAGTGAAGAAATTCGCAATTTACAAAAGCGTTTAGATGAAATAGAAGAGAAAATTACTGATTTAACCTTAGAACAAGGTGCTAATCAGCAGCAAATAGCTAACAATAAAACCGAAATTGAAACCTTAAATAAACAAATTACTAGACAAAAATTTAACGAAGAACGCCAAGCACTAGCACAACGCCGGATTGCTGCTACCCAAGACGCAATTGATAGATTAAATTTAGTCAAAGCACGCCAAGAACAACAATTTCGCTTGCAATTGGAAAAGCGAGTCCAAGAAATATTTAGCGAAATTTCATTTACACCTTATATTCCCAAAATCAGCGATAAATACGAATTAATGCTAGTAGAAAATACAGTAGGTATAGAATCACCAGTTGCTGCTTCCACTGGTGAAAATCAAATTCTTAGTTTATCTTTTATCGGCGGAATTATCGACAGGGTAAGAGAATGGAGTCAAAAAAGAATGTTGATGGTTCCAGATACTAGTACCTTACCAATTGTCATGGATTCACCTTTTGGTAGTTTGGATGTGATTAATCGTCGTCAGATTGCCAGGGTAATTCCTAAATTAGCAAATCAATTAGTGGTGTTAGTAACTAAAACCCAATGGCGAGGTGAAGTGGAAGCAGAAATAGCCGAGAGAATTGGTAGAGAATATATCTTGGTTTACTATTCCTCCAAGCCTGATTGCGAACAAGATTATATAGAATTGGGAGGAGAAAAATATCCTCTTGTCAGACAAAGTCCTAATGAATTTGAGTATACAGAATTTATTGAAGTGAACCGCAATAATCTAGCATCTTCTTGAAAGATATCTCCACGAATGAATTTAATTTTGCTTAACTACTCTTAAGATGCACATTGCGTGAATTTTGATACAGCCAGGGTTTTAGAACTCTCGAAAAATGTACTTCTTTCATTCGTTACAAGAGAGGTTTAATACTTTTGACTTCCTCCTTGTGGGGCGCTTATCTGGGAGAACTTCAGTTAAACAAAATCTCATTACGATTAGTTGCACCTAGTTGTGGAATATAATTAATACCTAAGTGAGGCGTGAGAACACTAGGAACGCTTTGAGCTATTTGGAGTTGCTTGAGAAGATGTTGCAGAAACTTATCCTGTTCAGAGCGGAATGTGGGTACATAAGGACCACGGTTAATGATCGCGAACCAAACCAAACCGCGATCGCGTGTAGGCATGACTCCCGCTAAAGCACTCACATCGTTAAGAGTACCAGTTTTAATCACAGTAGCAGCAGGAATGTGTCGGGCGTGCAGTGTCCCTCGGTGATCGAACCCAGAAGTAGGAAATAAGTCTGCTAAATTTAAGCCATGTGTAAGTGCTTCTTGTTGAAGTGCCATGAACATCGCACAAACTGCTCTGGGAGAAATGCGATTTTCAACTCCTAACCCGGAACCATTGATTAACTGAATTTCGGACTCTGGAACCCTGGCTAATTGGGCAGCTGTTGACTGGACAACAAAATGACCTCCCACCAAATCTGCTAGCATTTGTGCGATGTCATTGTTGCTGAAAACATTCATCTCCTTAATGATTTGCTTTAAAGGCAAAGAGTAATGACGCACCAGTAAAGTTTGTTGTGGGTTTGGTTGTGCTTCCACTTTCACAGTACCTGCGATCGCAATTTGGGGTTTTGGTGTACCTTTAGGCATTCGTGAGTATTGAAAAGTAAGTCCACGAGTCCAGGTAGTGTGATTAAATGCTTGCTTGAGTAACTGTCCTGCTAACAGTGGGTCTCGTTGGAAATTCATGGCGAAATTACCAGTAATCACTAAATTACCTTGGACTCGCTTGATTCCCATTTTGTTGAGAGTATTACCAACAGCGATCGCTTCTTCCCAAACAAATAAAGGATCGCCACCACCAATAATGACTAAATCACCTTTTAAGACTCCATTTTGTATTGGTCCAGTAGCGCTGACTAAAGTTTCAAATTTATGGTTTGGCCCCCAATTTTTAAAAGCAACTAAAGAGGTCGCTATCTTAGTTAATGAGGCAGCAGGTAAAGGAATTGTACCTTGATGATTTGCCATCAACATTGGCCCTGACTGTATCCAAATCCCTTGACTTTGGACTGTGTTAGCTGCTACTAATTTTGATGTTGCCAGCCCTTGAAGATACTGTTGGACTGTAGTGATTCCAGTTGGATTTGGATCAGGGGCGACAATTAAGCTAGGACTACTTTGCAAAGTCAAAACATCTATAGGTTCCAAAGGCTTGATGTTTACTCCAGCCATCTCCAGCCACATTGAAACTAAACCTGAACCAATTAATTCCAGCATGATTCACTCCTCGTAATTTCTGCAAAGATGCTACTGCAAGCAAAAAGCTGTAAAGCATTTATTTTAGGCTTTTTAGCTCTTTTTTACTGCATAGTTAATTTTGCCAAGCTGCACTTTATCATTGTTTCTGTAAGATTTTATCTCAGTACTCAAACCTGTTCCCTTTGAGTCAAAATGTAGATTACTTTCTTTTCCAGTTCTTCGGAAAATCAACTTCAAATCAGGTAATTTTTCAATATAGGGAACACAAGTGTGGTGCATTGGGCATTAAGTATAGCTATAAACTACTACCAAGCAATAACCAACTATAAATCAATAAAGTCTCAAAAAATCAGTCTAGTACGTAATTTATTCAGTATGTATAGGGTGTAATTCATGTTATGTTGGGCTTGTTAGTTGCTTGGTTGAAAGTAGGAAAGACAAAAAATAAAGGATAAGGTAAATATAAACACTAGGGTTTATCCTGAAGTTGATTTGATACTTTATACTTTTTTCTTATGTCTTGAATTGACGGATGCAATTTAGCAGACACCAATCTACTACTTTCAGCAAAGGCATCTGGTAAAATTTGTAAGGTTTCTAGAAGCTCTGAGCAATGGGATCGACTTGCGTACGAATCGCAATTGACGCAATGGGAGGGGATCACGCCCCCGGTGAAATCGTCGCTGGCGCACTACGAGCTAGGGATGAGTTGGGTGTGGAAGTATTATTAGTGGGTGATTCCCAACAAATTGAAGCAGTGCTGCCACCAAAGACCAATTTGGGGCAGGTGCAGATCGTTCCGGCTGAGGACGCGATCGCTATGGATGAGGAGCCTTTAAGCGGCGTGAGACGCAAACCCAAGGCTTCAATTAACGTGGCGATGGATTTAGTCAAGCAGGGGCAGGCAGATGCCGTGATTTCTGCCGGTCACTCAGGCGCAGCAATGGCAGCAGCATTGCTCCGCTTGGGACGACTGCCGGGAATTGATCGCCCAGCAATTGGTGCGGTGTTTCCCACAATGATAGCAAGCAAGCAAGTACTGATACTTGATGTCGGCGCTAATGTAGACTGCCGTCCCAAATTTTTAGAGCAGTTTGCTGTTATGGGGTCGGTTTATAGTCAGTATGTCTTGGGTGTTCCGGAACCAAAAGTGGGTTTATTGAACATCGGTGAGGAAGACTGCAAAGGCAATGATGCCGCTGTTCGCGCCCATCAACTGCTACGGGAGAACTCTC
This sequence comes from Pelatocladus sp., assembly GCF_059505505.1. Taxonomy (NCBI): domain Bacteria; kingdom Bacillati; phylum Cyanobacteriota; class Cyanophyceae; order Nostocales; family Hapalosiphonaceae; genus Pelatocladus; species Pelatocladus sp. Next base: position 28,338 of record NZ_JCACKS010000256.1, read on the forward strand.
AGATTGCCTTTGTTGGCAATGCCGAAGGACGCGATGTACTCTCTGGTGAATTTGATGTCATCGTTTGTGACGGCTTTGTAGGCAATGTCTTGCTGAAATTTGCCGAAGCAATTGGAGAAGTAATGCTGCAAATTGTCAGAGAAGAATTACCCCAAGGATTGCATGGTCAACTCGGTACAGCAATTTTAAAACCCAACCTGAAGCGGATTAAACAGCGGATGGATCACGCTGAACATGGAGGTGCTTTGCTTTTAGGTGTAGACGGTATTTGCATTATTGGTCATGGCAGTTCTCAAGCACCTTCAATTTATAATGCCATTCGATTAGCAAAAGAAGCCGTTGATCATCAGGTGCTGCAAAGAATTCAATCTAAATATCAAAGAAAATCCTCCGGGCAACTGTTGCCCGAAAACAGTCAATAGTCAATAGTCATTGGTCATTAGTCATTGGTCAAAAAGCAAGACAAATGACAAATGACAACTGACAAAAGACAAAAAGCCAATAGCTTGGGAGAACCCGGAGTGCAAAACTTAGGAATCGCAATTACAGGAAGTGGTTCAGCAGTACCAGCTACTTTTCTGGATAATCAAAGACTCACAGAACTGGTTGAAACATCAGACGAATGGATAACTACAAGAACAGGAATTCGTGAACGGCGTTTGGCAAAAGCAGGTGAATCTTTAACAGAACTTGCCACTATTGCTGGCAGTCAGGCGATCGCCATGGCTGGAATTACACCACAACAGTTAGATCTGATTTTACTGGCAACTTCCACGCCCGACGACTTGTTTGGCAGTGCTTGTCAAATTCAAGCCAAACTAGGAGCAACAAGAGCAGTAGCATTTGATATGACAGCTGCCTGCTCAGGCTTTATATTTGGATTGGTAACAGCGGCCCAATTTATCAAAACTGGTGTATATCAAAATGTTTTGCTCATCGGAGCAGATATTCTCTCTCGTTGGGTAGACTGGCAAGATCGACGTACCTGTGTGCTGTTTGGTGATGGTGCTGGAGCGGTAGTATTGCAGGCAAATGAGAGCGATCGCTTACTGGGATTTGAACTCAGAAGTGATGGCACTCAAAATGATTGTCTCAACCTTCCCTATACACCTGACACTACAGAACTACTCCCAGGAGTTGTTGTTGGTAGAGGTAACTTCCAACCCATAACCATGAATGGCAAAGAAGTTTACCGCTTTGCTGTCCAACAAGTGCCAGAAGTCATCGATAAAGCCTTATTTCGTGCAAACCTCAGCATTGAGGAAATAGACTGGCTACTATTACATCAAGCTAATCAGCGTATTCTTGACTCTGTTGCCCAGCGCTTGAATATTCCGGAACAAAAAGTTATTAGTAATCTGGCTTACTATGGCAACACCTCTGCCGCTTCTATTCCTCTTGCCTTGGATGAAGCAGTGCGGCAAGGTAAAATCAAACCCAATGATATCGTCGCTGCATCAGGTTTTGGTGCTGGACTAACTTGGGGATCTGCAATTTTTAAATGGGGACGATAGAAAAGTCAAAAGTTAAAAGTCAAAAGTTAAAAGAAATGATGGTTCTTCATTACTTGTTATGCTAAAAACGTCTATAAATTAGCTCATATCCCTTGCTGGGCAAGAAAGACAGCTTTTAGTCTTGACGTTTTAGCTTTTGGGACAAAATCTAGGTTGTAACTGCCTGAAAGCCTTTATTTTAAAGGCAAATCCCTAATTTGAGTTTAAAATTTAGCATAACACCTACGGAAGAGCCGAAATGATTCCTCTTTTTACTTTTTACCTTTGACTTTTTACTTGCTTTGAACCTTAATTCTTGACACTTGACTGTTGACTAATGACAAAAACTGCATGGGTATTTCCCGGACAAGGTTCCCAATCATTGGGAATGGGAACAGATTTGATACATCTACCTTTAGCAAAGGAAAAATTTGCTCAAGCCGAAGAAATTTTAGGCTGGTCTGTTATTGATATTTGTCAAAATGATGCCGACAAGCTATCACATACTCTCTACACTCAGCCTTGCTTATATGTGGTAGAAAGCATTCTTACTGATCTCCTACGAGAAAAAGCACAACCAGATTTAGTTGCTGGTCACAGTTTAGGAGAATATATTGCTCTTTACGTTGCTGGCGTGTTTGAGTGGTCTGCGGGATTACGCTTAGTAAAACGCCGTGCTGCACTGATGGACAGTGCTGTTGGTGGTATGATGGCAGCTTTAATGAATTTTGACCGGGAACAACTAGAAAAAGTCATTGCCGAAACCCCTGATGCAGTTATCGCAAATGATAATAGCCCTGCCCAAGTTGTAATTTCTGGCACACCCACAGCCGTGCAAGCAGTCATATCTCAAGTGAAGGCAAAACGTGCAATGCCTCTTAAAGTCTCTGGTGCTTTTCATTCACCTTTGATGGCAGAAGCTGCAAACGAGTTTCAAGAAATCTTAGCCTCAGTAGAATTTCATAAAGCCACAGTACCAGTTTTATCTAATGTTGAACCAACTCCAGCGACAGAAGCAGAAGTTTTAAAACAACGTTTAATCCAACAAATGACAGGGGGAGTACGCTGGCGAGAAATTGCACTGGCATTACCAGAAAATGGAATTGATAGAGTCGTGGAAATTGGCCCTGGTAACGTATTAACTGGCTTGATTAAACGTACCTGCTCAAATTTGGTTTTGGAAAATATCCGTAATTTAGCTGAATTACCTGTTTAGCTTTTACTGCCTTTTGGAGAAGCGATCGCGAATAATTATGATTCAGGGGCGAGGCGATCGCACAATTATAATCATCAATTTCTATGACCTACTGAAACTTCAGTGAATTCCGAAATTAGATAAATTACGGGTGTAGTTCTAAGCTGTTTACAACTCAAATTCACTGAATAAGCTTCATGAGTCAAGTGACGATCAAAAAAATGTGGCTTTGCGGCTTTTGCATATCCTTATTAGCTGTCGGTTGCACAAACACTAATTCTAGTAGTAGTGAAGCCAAAAACAACAGGCAAACAAATATTCCGAAAGAAGTCATAACGTCCAGCACTAATGAGCCGTCAAAAGGCGAATTGTACAACCGAATTGAAGAAATATCTCGTACTGCTCAAGGGCGCGTAGGGGTTGCAGCCACAGTGCTGGAAACGGGAGAATCAGTCGCTTTGAATGGGGATCAACGTTTTCCGATGCAAAGCGTTTATAAATTTCCCATTGGGATGGCTGTGCTGGCTCAAGTAGACCAAGGAAAGTTAAAGCTAGAGCAGAGAATTCGTGTTGAGAAAAGCGATTTCGTCTCAGAACGTCAACATAGTCCGATCCGAGACGAGCATCCGCAAGGAATAGAACTAAGGGACTTCCAAAAAATAAAATATACACTTTTAATAATGATAATCATTGTAAG
>NZ_JCACKS010000257.1:0-30925 GCF_059505505.1 Pelatocladus sp.
GAATCACCATGTAATCTCTTGCGCTACATTTTGAAGTGCGGAATGTGGGTTTAAATTAGATGAGCAGGGAACACATTAGCAAGGGATGTTCCATCACCTTCATTTTGAGTAGCAATCAGCATCCCAAGTAATTTATTACTACTACTAACAATTACTCGTGAACCATGATGCGAAGAATGTAAATGTTGGTCAAATTTGACTTGAAAAACTTGGACACTAGCATTGAAATCACCCAAAGCTTTTTGTACTAGGTGGGCTGTTTTAATAGTTCCTTCAATCCGTGAATCATCAAATTCTAATATGATAGATTCGCCTACACTAACATTTGGTTGAGAATCTTTATCTCGAGTAATATCAGATATTTTGTTAAGAGGAAAATTTTGATGAGGTTGAATAAATACAACTGGTTTGCCATTAGAATTAATCAATGACCAGTCGAATTCACGAATAACACCGACATTCCCACCACCAGTAGTTAGAACAGGGACTTTGTTGTTAGGAATTTGAAAATCCATCATAAATGTATGTTGTACCTTCACAAGATCAAGAGGAGCAATCAAAAAATATTCTTGTTTCCCATTGCTTGTATGAAGTTTTTTTCCATAAAGTTGACAATCTGGACTTTGAGTAAAGCCTTGAAATGTATCACGATGAATCTGCATAAAAAAACTCATGGTAAATGTTATCTTTCTATGATTTAGGAATTACGCATTGACTCAAGTGCGTAAAATCCTATTTCATGAACGAAATAAAAGCTTAGTTCTTAAAACTTAGCTTCTCTTCTATTTGTTTATTTAGGTTGGACAAAACTAAGTTATGCACTTTTGACGAAAATGTAAATTAGAAAAATTGGTCAAAAAATCACTTACTGACTGAGTTTTTACGTAAGCTTCATAACTTTATGAAACAACTTGACAAATAAACTTTAGTAATTAATAAAGCCTTTTTTTTGATTAATTTTGCACTTATTCCAACCACAAAACTAAATTAAAATGTAGTTTGCATTACCTTTTGTTTGTATTATTGATTACATTTACAAAAATTAAAATGTAAAAAATAAACAGAATCATCTAAACAAATTTGTAAAAATTTGTTAAGAATAGTGGCAGGAATATCAACAAAAGGAAGTAAAACTTATGACAAACACGACAGAGACTAAACCACCCCATCAGGTAGTGATTATTGGTGGTGGTTTTGGCGGACTTTATGCCGCAAAATCACTGAATAATGCAAATGTAGATGTTACTCTTATAGACAGACGCAATTTTCACCTTTTTCAACCGCTTTTGTATCAAGTTGCAACAGGTGCAATATCGCCTGCTGATATTTCCTCGCCACTGCGTTCAGTTCTCAGCAAAAGTAAGAATACAAAAGTGCTATTGGGAGAAGTGAATGATATCGATCCCGAAGCGCAAAAAGTTGTAATCGGTGATGAAATCATACCCTACGATACGTTAATTGTGGCTACAGGTGCGAAACATTCGTATTTTGGGAAAGATGAATGGGAATCTTTTGCTCCTGGTTTAAAAACAGTGGAAGATGCAATAGAAATGCGTCACCGTATTTTTATGGCGTTTGAAGCTGCGGAAAAAGAAACCGATCCGCAACTGCGTCGTGCTTGGTTAACATTTGTAATTGTTGGTGGTGGTCCTACAGGTGTGGAATTAGCTGGTGCGATCGCAGAATTAGCGTATCACACAATGAAAGAAGACTTCCGCAACATCGATACCACCGAAGCCCAAGTTATTTTACTTGAAGGTCTAGATCGGATTTTGCCACCATTTGCTCCAGAATTGTCAGCACAAGCAGCAACATCTCTTCAGCGCTTGGGTGTGACGGTACAGACAAAAACTTTAGTGACAAATATCGACAATGATCTCGTCACGATCAAACAAGGTGAAGAACTATCACAGATTCATGCCAAAACGGTATTATGGGCAGCAGGTGTCAAAGCTTCACCACTGGGGAAAGTATTAGCGCAAAGAACAAGTGTAGAATGCGATCGCGCCGGACGAGTTATAGTTGAACCAGATTTGAGTCTTAACAACTACCCGAATATTTTTGTAATTGGTGACTTAGCTCATTTTGCTCATCAAAACGGTAAACCCTTACCTGGTGTCGCACCCGTAGCGATGCAAGAAGGAGAGTACGTTGCTTCACTAATTAAACAAAAACTTCAGGGTCAAATATTATTACCAAGATTTTATTATATTGACAAAGGTAGTTTAGCAGTAATTGGGCAAAACTCAGCTGTTGTAGATTTAGGTTTTATCAAATTCACAGGTTTTGTCGCTTGGCTATTTTGGTTATTAGTTCATATTTACTTCTTAATTGAATTTGACAACAAACTAATAGTCATGATTCAGTGGGGTTGGAATTACTTCACTCGTCATCGTGGTGCTAGATTAATTACAGGAAAAGAACAAACAAGCAATTTCACAACGGAAAAAACAAGAGAAATCATGAACGTATAATTGCACAGACGCAGTGAATAATAATATCCCCGACTTATTGAAGAAGTCGGGGATCTGGCTTTTTCAATATTCACAACTCAAAATCATCAAATTTAATTACTCAAACTTGCCTGGAAACATTGCCAATACTGCCATCAGGCATAATTGTATCTTGTAAATAAGCATTGCCAAAATTAACTTTGCGGGCATAACTAAAATTAGCTTCAGTCAAATCAGCATAATCAAAATGAGTATCAAGTAAATGAGCGCCACTAAAATTTGCTCTACTCAAATTCACCTTATAAAAAATAGCTTCATATAATTTTGCGCCACTCAAATCAGCGTCACTTAAATCAGCAGCATGAAGCGCCGCACACCACATATCTGTGTAACTCAAGTCAGCTTTTTGGAAATTAGCATGTTCAAAATGAGCATATTCTAAATTCAACCCGCGTAAATTTGCACCACTCAAATCCAATTTTATACCTTCGGTATGGCGAACTAATTTTTGCAAGTTGGCATATCTAAAATCAGATCCACTCAAGTTGATTTCAGTCAAATGTCTCAGTCTAAATTCAACAATTTCAACTCCGGTAAAATCTCTCTCCCCGGTAGCATATCTTCTCAGCAATTGTTCAACATTCATTCTTCTCATGACTTTGACCCTGCATCCATTAGCACCACAAATATAATTATTACAAGAAGGCAAAATGTGCAAATGCCAAGTAGCGGTGCATAAGAGTCTGATGTACAGTATTTCATGGAGACAAACATTGATCAAAGCTAATGCCTAGCGAACAAGTCCCCTTGCGTATCCCTACTTCTAGTCTTGCATCTATCGTTGGTGAAAATGGTTTCTATCCTTGGGAAAATTTAGCACCACCTCAGCAGATATTTTCTCCAACTCCTCCTAGTTGTATCGTCTATCCTGAGACTACCGAACAACTAGCACAGGTAATCAGGGAAGCTAACCACAATAAATGGCGTGTCCTTCCTTGTGGTAGCGGTAGTAAACTCAGTTGGGGTGGCTTAGTTAAGGGGATTGATGTTGTAGTTAGCACAGAACATCTGAATAAATTGATTGATCATGCTGTTGGTGATTTGACGGTGACAGCAGAAGCGGGGATGAAATTCTCTGATCTCCAAGCAATTTTAGCCAAAGCTAACCAATTTCTCGCCCTTGATCCAGTTACACCATCAGCAACTTTGGGTGGAATTGTTGCAACTGCTGATACGGGTTCCTTGAGACAGCGTTACGGAAGTGTGCGTGATCAATTACTAGGAATTACTTTTGTCCGTGCTGATGGACAAATCGCCAAAGCTGGGGGACGAGTGGTGAAAAATGTTGCTGGATACGACTTGATGAAGTTGTTTACAGGTTCCTACGGCACATTGGGCGTGATTAGTCAAGTGACGTTTCGTGTATATCCAATCCCGGAAATTTCTGCAACGGTTGTACTGACGGGTACGCCAGAGAATGTATCACAAGCTGCGGCGATTTTGCGTGGTTCGGCGTTAACACCTACTCAGGCTGATTTACTTTCAACTCAATTGGTATCTGAGTTGGGTTTGGGTACAGGAATGGGATTAATTGCAAGGTTCCAAAGTATTGCTGAAAGTGTGAAAGAGCAGTCTCATCGGTTGGTGGAAGTTGGGCAAAATTTGGGTTTGCAAGAAGCGATGTATGAGGGAGCTGATGAAGTTGATTTATGGGAAAGATTGCGAGAATCTATCTATTTTGGTGGCGGTGAATCGGCAATTACTTGCAAAATAGGAGTGTTACCGACTGCGGGGGTTGAGGTTTTAAAGCAGGCGCAAAAGGGTTTGATTCACATTGCTAGCGGTTTGGGAGTGTTGCGGTTTGAGAGTGAGAAAGGATTAGTGGAGATGCGATCGCTCTGTGAAAATCATAAAGGTTTTTTGACGATTTTGACTGCGCCAGTAGAGGTGAAGCAAAGGTTGGATGTCTGGGGTTACACTGGCAATGCGGGGAAAATGATGCGACGGATTAAGTTGCAGTTTGATCACAAGGGTATTTTAAGTCCTGGTTGTTTTGTGGGTGGAATTTAACAGTTATCAGTTAGAGTAATCCGATTTGATTCGGTGAATCACTTGTAGAGTGAGGGAACTCTTAACGCTTAATGGGGAATAAACCTCTTACATGAATTCTAAAAACCCCCCTCAATCCCCCGTAAACGAGGGGAAGATTTAGTTCCCTCCCCGTTTACGCTTAGGGTTAGGGTGGGGTAAACAAAACAGGGAACACAGAGGGGAGAGGAATATGCAAGTTTCGGAAGGTTCTGTTGGGAAGACGGCGAGTTTGAAGAATTTGAAAGGGTTTGATGCAAGTCATCCGCCTGATCCGAAGTTGATTGATAGTTGTGTGCATTGTGGGTTTTGTCTTGCGACTTGTCCGAGTTATCGGGTAACTGGTAAGGAGATGGATTCTCCGAGGGGACGTATCTATTTAATGGATGCGATTAATGAGGGTGAAATTGCTTTGAATACAGCGAGTGTTGAGCATTTTGATTCTTGTTTGGGTTGTTTGGCGTGTGTGACGACTTGTCCTTCGGGGGTGCAGTATGACAAGTTGATTTCGGCGACTCGTCATCAGGTTGAGAGAAATTATTCGCGTGGTTTGTGGGATCGGTTGGTTAGGCAGTTAATATTTTCTTTGTTTCCTAATCCTGATGCTTTACGGATTTTGTTAGTACCTTTGTTGGTTTATCAGAGGTTGGGTTTTTCTAAGTTTTTTCGGGCGACTGGGGTATTAAAGAATATCTCGCCTCGGTTGGCGGCTATGGAGTCGATTTTACCGGAGATTACGCTGGAGTCTTTTCAGGATAATTTACCAGATGTGATTCTGGCGCGAGGTGAGAAGCGCTATCGAGTTGGGATGATTTTGGGTTGTGTACAACGGTTGTTTTTCTCGCCTGTGAATGAAGCGACGGTGCGGGTCTTGACGGCGAATGGTTGTGAGGTGGTGATTCCTAAGTCTCAAGGTTGTTGTGCGGCGCTTCCGGAACACCAAGGACAAACTGAACAAGCTAAGGCTTTGGCTAGGCAGATGATTGATAGTTTTGCTAATACTGGTGTAGATTACGTGATTATCAATGCTGCTGGCTGTGGTCATACTTTGAAAGAATACGGGCATATTTTGGAGGATGATCCAGAGTATCGGGAGAAAGCACAAGAATTTGCGGCGAAGGTAAAGGATGCACAAGAGTTTTTAGCAACGGTTGGGTTAACAACGAAGTTGTCAACCTTGGCTAGTAAACCAGTGAGTTTGGTTTATCAAGATGCTTGTCATTTGTTACACGGACAAAAGATTAGTGTGCAACCACGTCAGTTGTTACAGCAAATTCCAGGGGTGAAGTTGAAGGAACCTTTAGATGCGGCGATATGTTGCGGTAGTGCGGGAGTTTACAATATGCTGCAACCGGATATTGCTGAGGAGTTGGGTAAGCAAAAGGTGCGGAATTTGTTAGATACTGGTGCTGATTTGATTGCTTCACCAAATCCGGGTTGTAGTTTGCAGATTCAGAAGCATCTGGAGTTGCAAGGAAAGGATGTTGCGATTATGCATCCGATGGAGTTATTGGATTATTCGATTCGGGGTGAGAAGTTGAAAGTTTAACATTTCTAGATTTACACCTTGAAAGGTTGTTATTAGCTTAATATGAATCAAACTATATTTCATCTTGCTTTTCCTGTCACCGACATTGCCGAAGCAAAAGCATATTATGTTAATGGTTTAGGCTGTATTTCTGGTCGGGAAAATCGCCATGCTCTCATTCTCAATCTTTATGGTCATCAATTGGTGGCTCATGTTACCAAAGAACTGTTGACACCACAACGTGGGATTTATCCCAGACATTTTGGATTAGTTTTTACTTCAGAAGCTGACTGGAAATCTTTACTGTTGAGAGCGCAACAGTGTCAGCTAATGTTTAGAGAAGAACCCAAGCATCGTTTTGTTGGTACTCCCCTAGAACATTCCACTTTCTTTTTAGAAGACCCATTTTATAACTTGATGGAATTTAAATATTATCGTGATTATGAAGCGATTTTTGGGAATGCGGAGTATCAACAAATTGGCGAACCTCACTGACTTTTCACTAGATCTGAAAAACCTCTCTTCTACAAGAAGAGAGGTCAAAAGTCCTTTAATGGCGTTGCTGAATGCGATATGAATCCGAATGTAGAGACACGATATATCGTGTCTCTACAAAGATTTTGGTATTACGCAAAATCATTTTCATACATGAAATCAGCAATCCCTCTTTAATTAATGCTGACAGGAACCTTGTTTACCTTGTTTATGGCCTTGGCCATGTCCGTGCTTGTGAGAACAGGTTTGCAAATCCTGAGTTTTCAGCTTGTCGGTGATTTCTTGAAGAGTTTCATCCTTAGATTTTAAGCCGATCCAAGTGTCTATTTTTTCTGTATCAAAACCCACTTCACGGCGATCGCCTACTTCCATCAATGGACGGCGAATCAATAATGGATCTTTAAGCATCATCATTAAGGCTGTTTGTGGATCTACTTTTTCGGGAATAATCTCACCTGATTGTACACGAGGAGCAGCGCGGTTAAACCATTCGATTACAGGGCGATCGCCAAAAAATGAGTGTAGACGTTCAGCAGTCCAAGATTCTGTGAGTAGGTTATACGATATCACTTCATGACCTGCGGCTGTCAGTAAAGTTTTTTGTTTGGTATTATTTTTACAGCCAGGTTTTTCATAAAAAATCACTCTTGCCATTGCAGTATCTCCTATTTATTTAACAGTGATCAGTTATCAGTAGTTTTTTATCTTCACTGTTCACTGTTCACTGATTTAACGTAGTTTTATACGCATAAAAATATTTCCCCTCTACTGCAAAAGATAAAAAGTTTGTAATCAGTGCTTTAGCACGGACTACAAATTTACATCCTAATTAAATTTTAATAATAAATACAAGTTATTTGATATTAAAAATTATGAAAATCAAGATACCCAACTTCTCTAAGAAGTTGGGTATCTGTGTATTCGTCAAAAATTATTTGCTGTATGAGAAAGTACATTATATTCTAATCTTTGTTTTGGATCAGTTTCGCCATAAATATTAAAAGTAACTGTTGGTTCATCACCCACTGATTCTACGCAATGAATTGCATCGGGTGTAAAACTGATAATATCACCAGGTAATAAACTTAACTCTCCTGTTTGTTCTATTTTATCTGGAAATTCTTGGTTAGGATAACGCCGCCAAAATGTATTTTTTTCTTTACCTTTTAATAATGCTACTACTCCCCACGTGCCATGATTATGAATATTAGATTTTGTACCTGGTGCAAATGTTACTGTTTGTACTGTTAGCGGAAAGCCTAATTCATCGTAGAGAATTAAAACTGATTCTCCTGTTTTTGGACTAGGTTCTAGGTATTGAGTTTGCACCCAATAAGAGTTTACAAGCAAGCGTCTAACTAACATTTGAATTTCTGGTAGCTGACTTGTTTCATCTTCAACATTATTCAGAATATCTTCGAGTTCAGTTAAGAACCGATAAAGGCGATAATTATCTTTGAGTAAGTCCCATGCTCTGGCTGAATCACAAGCTTGATACTCTCCATCTCCATTGATATGCCAATCTCTATTTTTCATTCTTCTTCTTCTGCGGGTCGAGTCAAAATATCAAGTAAGATTCCTGCACCAAAGTCATTTTTATCATCAATGGATTTAACTTTAGTGCTAATTTCTTTAGCTTTTTCTATTTCTCCGAGTTTAGCTAATACTAATCCTGAAGCTGCATAAGCATTTAAATACAAACGGATTTGATAATCTTCTTTTCTACTAATTAATATTAATTTTAGTTGTTGCCAATCATCAGGCATTTTCTCAGATTGTCTAATCTTATCTAGAACTTTTACTGCTGTTTGCAGTGCCATTTTGTAATTATATTTGTAATAAAAATATCTATAAGCTGCTACCAAAACTTCTAAATCATCGCCTGTTTTGGCTAAAGCTTGATGCATATACTTTTCCGACTCTGACGTATTTTCCCAATGTTCAGCAGCCAAAATTAATAATTCTTTGATTTCCTCTGGTACTTGAAACCAGGAAAATCTTTCTGCATCAATTTGCATAAACATCTCCTTTCTATTTAGTAGGAGCGTACGCTCCTACTAACTATTTCCTAAAACAAAGTCAAAATGTACAATAGTGTGAAGAGAATAATCCAAATAATGTCTACAAAGTGCCAGTAAATTTCTGCCATCTCAATGCCAGTATGTTTAGTAGCACCATAGTGACCAGGACGACGCGATCGCCACAATACACCCAATATCAAAAGCAGTCCGATAAACACGTGCAAACCGTGGAACCCGGTCATGAGATAGAAACAATTGGCAAAGACATTAGTAGTCAAACCATATCCCAAGGTCATGTATTCATAAACCTGACCACCGAGGAAAATTGCTCCCATAATTGCGGTGATGGTATACCAAAATCGCATCCCTTTGACATTATTCTTTTTAATCGCCGTATCACCAAAGTGAATGACGAAACTACTCGAAACCAGAATAATCGTGTTAATTGTCGGTACTAATAACTCAACTTCTGTTCCTTCCGGCGGCCATACTTCTGTGCTACCGCGAAAAAACAAATAAGTAGCAAAAAACCCACCAAACATTAAAGATTCAGAGATGAGGAACGTCAACAATCCCCAAACTCGTAAATCCTGATGTTCTTCATGATGACTTGGACTAGTCGTTGTTGCGATCGCCATATCTTTTATTTATTGATTATTAGTAGATAGTGGTTAGTAGATAGTAGTTAATTTTTAGCCACTAACTACTAACCATTAGCCATTAACCATTTGCTGCAACAGCAGTTTCACCTGTTTGCGAAGTTGTACCATGACCATTCATGCCATAGTCATAAGGGCCATGAGTTACCACAGGTAACACTTCCCAATTCTCAATTGCAGGTGGTGAACTAGTAGTCCATTCCAAACTCAAAGCATTCCAAGGATTATCACCTGCTTGCTTCCCAGCGATCCAACTCCAAATCATATTGATCGCAAAGGGAACCACTGAGAAACCCAAAACATACGCACCAATTGTACAAATCTCGTTGAGGTGGGTAAATTGTGGATCATACATCGCCACACGCCGAGGCATTCCTTGTAATCCCAATTCATGCATTGGTAAAAAAGTCAAGTTCGTACCAATAAAGGTCAAAATAAAATGAATTCGACCCAAGGTTTCATTCACCATTCGTCCAGTGATTTTGGGAAACCAGTGATAAATCCCGGCGTAGATACCAAATACGGAACCACCAAATAAGACGTAGTGGAAGTGGGCAACTACATAATATGTGTCGTGGACATGAACGTCAAAAGGCGCTGTTCCCATCGTCACGCCACTTAAACCGCCCATGACAAACATCATTAATAAGCCGATTGCAAATAGCATGGCGCTGGTAAAGCGAATTTTACCGCCCCAAAGGGTAGCAACCCAACCAAAAATCTTCACACCAGTGGGAACAGCAACAATCAAGGTGGAGATGGTGAAGAACATCCGCATCCAACCGGGTGTACCACTGGTAAACATGTGGTGTACCCAAACGAACAAACCGACAACACAAATCGCCAAACTCGAATAGGCGATCGCTTTATATCCAAATATCGGTTTGCGCGCATGTACAGGAATCACTTCGGACATAATGCCGAAAATTGGCAAAATCATTAAATAAACTGCCGGATGCGAGTAAAACCAGAACAAGTGTTGGTAAATAACAACGTTACCGCCTGCATCTGGTTTAAAGAACGAAGTCCCAAAATTGAGGTCAAACAACAGCAGTACTAACCCTGCTGCTAAAACTGGTGTAGATACTAGTGCTAAAACTGAAGTTGCCATAATTGCCCAGCAAAACAGGGGAAGTTGATCCCATTTCATGCTAGGAACTTTCATAAACAGCATGGTGACAACAAAGTTCAGCGAACCCAAAATTGAGGAAGTTCCTACCAAAACAATGGCAAGTATCCACATTGATTGAGCTATCGGCGCAGTCACCAAACTTAAAGGCGGGTAAGCTGTCCAACCAGATTGGGAACCACCAAAGAAGAAACTAGCTAAAATCAATAAGCCTGCGGGTGGGTTCAACCAAAAGGCGATCGCGTTCAATTTCGGGAAAGCCATATCCCTAGCACCCACCATTAACGGTACTAGGAAGTTACCAAATCCCCCAATCGCACTGGGAACGATCCACAAGAAGATCATGATCGTTCCGTGATTGGTCATGAAAGCGTTATACAGATTCGGGTCGATTAAATCAGCATCTGGTGTTGCTAACTCAGCACGCATGGCGATCGCCATCAGTCCACCGATGAGATAGAAGAAAAACGCCGTCACCAGATATTGAATTCCGATTACCTTATGATCAACATTAAACGTGAAATAGTCATACCATTTCCACGCTTGCGGATGATCATGAGTACTTTCACTAACCACAATTGTGGCTTCCTTTCCAGGTGGATGATTCGGTGGTATATCAAGAGTCATGTTGTTAGTCCTACTCTACGAGAAGCCGCTAAAGCGTCTATGTCATTTGTCATTTGTTGTTTGTTGTTTGTCATTTGTTGGTTTTTTCGATCAACCACCAACTACCAACCAATAACTATTAGACATCTCCAGAAATGAGGTATCGACCCTGACTGCACAAGGGTTTTATATTCTTTTTCACCAGATGTCTATTGACCATTGACTGGGAGAGAGATTAGAGACTATTTCCCAATCCCCAATCCCCGATCACTAATCCCTGATCACTAATCCCCGATCCCCATATTTCGTGCATAGGGTGCAAGATAATCTGATACAGATAATTCGGCCGGGTTAATCGCCACAGCTTGCTGTAGTCCTTGTTGCTGTTGGGCGATGCGATTTTCTGTCAACCAACTTTCGTATTCTTCGGGAGTATGAACTACTACCTGTGACCTCATCGAACCGTGATAACCACCACACAGTTCTGTACAAACTACAGGATATGTACCAACTTTAGTGGCAACAAATCGTAGTTTTGTGGGAATACCAGGAATTGCATCTTGTTTGAGGCGGAATTGTGGTACCCAAAACGAGTGGATTACATCTGTAGAGGCTAAGTTGAGTTGTACATCAGTACCCACTGGTACGTGTAACTCACCAGTAGTGACACCACTGTTGGGATAGTTGAAAATCCAAGCAAACTGCATCCCCGTAACATCAACAACTAAGTCAGGCGATTTACCTTGTTCGTTAGCACCCGCACCAATCCCAATATTAGCATCGTCTGCTGAGGTGGCTGTTTCTTGTGTCATTCCAGAAGCATCGCCAAGAGTTGCAGCAATTGCAGTTCCTGGCATCTGGTGGGTAACATGAACTGGAGTGTGGCTATGACCACCCGGTTCTAATCCTCCCATTCTGCTATAAACATCGACACTGTAAATCCCTAAGCAAAGGACGATGACAGTAGGGATTGCTGTCCAAAAGACTTCTAAGGGTAAGTTACCCTCAATGAACGATCCATCTGTATCATCACCTTTACGGCGACGAAACATCACCAAAAATATCAAAATCGTTCCTTCGACCACCACAAATAAAGCGGTAGCAATAATCAGCATTACATTGAAAAAACCGTCTACCAAAGGCGCTTGTTCCGATGCTTGGATTGGTAGTAGATTATGGTGCTGACCCACCCAAAGGCTGAAGAGTGTGATTAATACCCCAGCAACTAAGGTTAACAGTGAAACAGGAATTTGTTGCATACTTTTCGGGATAACGTCGTTCCAGGTGTAACCGTCGCTAAGTTTCCAGTTAAAAGCTAAAAGTTAAAAGTAAAAAGCAGGCAATGGTTATGCCACTATTATTTGAACCGATTTGTGGAGTCATCCAATTATTAGATTTTAGATTTTAGATTACTCTACGAGAAGCCGCTATCGCGTCTATAGATTTTGGATTGACCCCACCAATAAATCCGCTTTCTTGAAGATTTTAGATTTTGGATTGGTTCCCTATGGAATTTGGGGCTTGTACCATCAAGGAATTATCGGTCAAAGGTTCATAGTGAACTTCCAGCCTCTTGATGACTAAATATAATTTGTTTTTTGTCTTTTTACTTTTGACTTTTCACTTGTTGTGACATGGGTTTTATATTGAGCATAAAACCAAGAAAACCCAATTTATGTTACTTCTTAATTGTCGGCTTGTAATTATATATATGGGAATATTTTAAACTTGTTTTAACTTCTTTTGATTTCCGAAATATTTTAAGTAATTAAATTTGTTTTGACAAGTATCTCAATACAATTAGTTTTTAGTTTTGCCTGAACATTTTATCTAAATATCTGAATTCAATTAGTTGATAATTCACATTTTGCTTATATATATTTGTTCACTAATAACTATTTTTTCGCACTGTGAATGTATATCAATTACAGCTTCATCTGAAAAGTAAACATACCTGAAACCCTTACCAATGATTAATAATCAATGACAAGTGACGAGTTCAAATCGTTAGCTTTATTTGTACCGATTTACTTGTAAATTCCCTATAAATATAGAGAAATCCCCTCTACTAACCTTTCTCTACTGAACTTATTTCCTTGACAAACAGTTCTTTTCTTGACAAAGAACTCGCCTTAAACAACAAAATCTCATTTCCTAAGTAACAATAAACAAGTTCATGATGGCTACTTAGTTATTCAATTCAACGTGAGTGTAACAGTTTTTCGAGCAAATTCTAGAACAAGCACCACAGCCAATACAATTTTCTGGATGAGCAACTGTCATCACTTTCTTTTCGATTTCATCATCATCTTCATCATCTACAAATTCGCCCTCTTCATTCATTGGTCTTAATACCAACACATTATGTCCGCAAATTTTAAAGCATCTGCCACAGCCGATGCATTTGTGTTCATCAATTGATTGTGCAAATTTTGGTGTCCAAGTTTTACCACCAAATGTCAATCCTGTGAGTACTGCCATGAACTTACCTTCCAGAATTTATCTACAACTAGATTGGCGCTTTAACGCTCATACTAACATAACTGTAATTAGCTTTTTTTAATGTTCAAATCTAACGATTTACATAGTCATATTTCCATAAGCTTGCAACAAAATTTTGGTTTTTCCCTATTCTTTTAATTTAGATGAAATTCTTTGCCAATAAGATTTAATGTTTATTTATATATCAAGAATAAATCATGACTGATGAACCACGGATCTGATATTTCAAGCATGTTAAACTCAATCGAAAAAATGATATTTATTTGCAGTAAATATCAATAAAAGAAAAAACTTAAGTAAAGTATTAAGAGATACAAAAATGTTCAAGCTCCCCGACTTATTAAAAAAGTTGGGGAGCTTGTTGTTGTTTTAGATGATGAAAAATAATAAAAAATGTAAAACAATTAACAGATAATAACTTTTGTTAAATATTAATATTCTTAATAATTCTATTTGCCAAGATGGCTGAAATATTAAAACACGTATCTTCGTGTCAAATATAAAAATGTTCTTACACAAATTACCTCCCATGAGGAAGATGTTATGCAAATGTCTATACAGTTAAAATGGTTTGGATAAGCATACAATTGTCTAAAAGTGCTAGTAGAAAAAAGATTAAAGGGACAGGGTTTAACGAATAGAGAAATTCTTTTACCCCTTACTGTTTCTTACTCTTTAATCCTTAATTAAACTGTATTGCTTATACAGTATTTATTAGTTTGGGAGTGTTACTCAAACAACAAACAAATTTCACTCAACAGGTTTTGTTGATCAAACAAATGAGCGGAAATTACTGAAAATCAAAAAATTAACAAAATTTATCTTTCGCTCATGATGAACAAACCTACAACAATATCTGTGAAAAGTATAGATAATTAAGAATTTAATAAGGCTCGGCTAGGTTATGAGCATAGAGTAACTTTCAATTGGATGCAAAGTCCGAAGGTGGATGTGGGTGGTTAGTACGGCAATCACGATTTATAGTGTTGCTGAATAATGTGAGTTGTGAGTGGTGAAAACAGGGGGGACTCATCCAGGGGAAAATCCGAGCCAGACATCTCAACGAGTACATTGGCAATAGCCTTATGCCTTACACAATACCTAATAATAGTTGCGTTGGATGTGACAACTGCCGTCCTCAATGTCCTACAGGTGCTATTAAACTTGAAAACGATGAATATTGGATTGATCCTTGCCTTTGTAACAACTGTGAGGGTTACTATCCTGAACCACAATGTGTGGCAGCTTGTCCAACAAATTCTCCCATACCTTGGCACGCCAAAAGAGGAAGATGCAAAGTTGATTTGCGTGAGGTAACTAGTCCAGATTTATTTTCCAACGGTAAAAGTAACCCCTTTGCTTCAGCGATCGTCATTTGGGAAGCTTGCAATTTGCTCTCTCAACGGACATCATTACCTTGGGAAACAGATGAACAAGGAAACTTGTGCTATCGTCGCCAAGTGAATCAAGGAAAAGGCGCGATCGCATTTCATCTGAGCAAATCACCCCAAAGCAGTGAACTTGTCACACAATTAGCAGCAATAGAGACACTAGATATCAGATCTGCTTGTCTACATCTGATTTTTGCAGCTTATGCAACAACACAAGATCGACCTTGGGAACAAGAGTTTACTATTGATGAACGACAAATAGAAAAATACTTGGGCTTAGAAAAGCGCAAGGACTTAAGCAAAAACGTCAAGCTGACTTTGATTAACAACTTAGTTCAGCAAGCTTGCTCACTTGTCGTTTCCATCAACTGGCCCCAGCAAGGTATGCTCAAAGGTTTCTCTCTACAAGCAAGTCGTTTGTGGGAACTAGTCCAAGTTCAACGCCACTTTCAAGAAGATAATCTTGGATGTAAATATCTTGTTGGCTTAACTTTCAAAATTCGAGCTGGAGTCTGGGCGCAATATTTCCTCAACAAACAAGCATGTAAAGAACGAACTGCATTTTATCAATACGGTAGTTTGCCAAAATCCTTATTAACCACAGTGATGAGTATTTGGCAACAACACGAAGGTACAGCACGATTAATGCTGTGGTTACTATTTAAAACCAAAATGGGCGCTGCTCAACGGATCACAGTTCCTACTTTGATGCGTGTTGCTTATGGTGAGGAGAAAATTGCTCAAGCATGTCGCCAAAGAGAAGATCGCAAACGCCTGCTGCGGACTTTTGAACATGATTTAGAAGTCCTCAACCACTACGGGATGAAATCAGAATTTGATCCAATCACCTACCCACCAACAATCCAACCTTTGTGGGCGAGACTGGTTGATATCCCCGAAGATCCAGACGAAGCAATAGAATTTTGGATTAATGACGGTAGCGCTACATCACGTCTGACAGATGTCAGTCCCCGTGGTAAATGGAACCTGTTGATGAACGCTCGGATTTTATCTTTCAGCCTACCACCAGACTGGGAGAAGCAAACTGCTGACTCCGAAAAAAAGCAGCGAACCACAAAAAACAAAAGAAAAATCAAAACGACTGGTGATTTACTAGGCGAACAAATTTTACGGGCGCGAAAAAACCTCAATCTGTCCCAAAGAGACTTAGCAAAACTCGCAGGTAAAAGTCAAAGCTGGATTCGCGACATCGAAAAAGGTCGCCTAAAAGTTAAATTAGAAGACCAAGTAGTTTTACGTAAAGTCTTGGGTCTTAATTCGGCCTGAGTTTAGCAAGATGAGCCTCAGAATTAATTCTGAGGCGGTTGTTGAGAATAATGCAAGAACTGAGGAGAGAGTTTTTTAAATCCGTCAAAATTACGTTGGCTTATCGTTAACATGCATCCCATCTCCCAGATTTTGTAATCATGTACTTTTGCAAAAAGTCTATCAATTAATTTTAGAAATTCTGGCGATCGCTATCCTGTCTGATAATAAATTCCTTGGGCTGCATATAGCATTCCTAAAAGATCCCCGACTGCGATTTCAATCGCAGTTTCATAGCTAATACCATTTCACGTTAATCACGATACACATAAATTTTGTAGAGACGCGATATATCGCGTCTCTACAGGGTCTGTATTTGTATCAGAGGTTTTCAGTAGCCCTAAGAAACTAGCGGTTGATTCCTGTTCAGGTTTGCAACACTGCGTAATTTTGTAAAACGGTATAAATCACCATTAAAATTTTTTGAGATTAACAGGTTTAAAACTCAAAAACTTGGTTTAAAACTCAAAAACTTGGTTTAAAACTCAAAAACTTGATTTAAAACTCAAAAACTTGATTTAAAACTCAGAAACTTGATTTAAAACTCAGAAACTTAATTTAAAACTCAGAAACTTGATTTAAAACTCAGAAACTTGATTTAAAACTCAGAAACTTGATTTAAAACTCAAAAACTTAATTTAAAACTCAGAAAAGTTTGAGATTATCTCAGTCCAAGCTGTGATAATCACTACAATTTCAGATATAAATGTATCAATAATTTAGTTTCCCGACTGAGTACTAGTATGTTCAATGCCACAGAAATATTAATAGATGCTTTTGTAGGGCAAATTCGAGAAGGCTACCGTCGTACCTACGGCTGCTTCAAAACCGATTATCAAGACATAATTGCTTGGGCGGGAAACATGGCTTTAGAAAACATTGCCAACAGCGACGCCCTATATCATAATGTAGAACACTCGATTCTTGTTACTTTGGTAGGACAAGAAATATTACGTGGCAAACACATTCGAGAAGGTGGTGTTTCCACTGAAGACTGGCTACACTTTCTTATTTCCTTGCTTTGTCATGATATCGGTTATGTCAAAGGAGTATGCCGAGAAGACCGCGAGGAAAAAGGTTTGTATGCTACAGGTAAAGACCACAAAATGATTTCTCTCCCTGCTGGGTCTTCTGATACGAGTTTGACACCTTATCATGTAGATCGAGCAAAACTTTTTATTGATGAGCGTTTTGGCGGTCACAAACTGATAGACTCTGAAGTTATTAAAAGCAATATTGAATTGACTCGCTTTCCAGTACCTGTTGCTGAGGATCATCAATGCACAAGTAGCTATGCAGGCTTGGTTCGTGCTGCTGATTTAATTGGACAATTAAGCGATCCCCGCTACTTGAAAAAAATTACTTCTTTGTTTTACGAATTTGAAGAAACTGGGATGAATAAGGTTTTGGGCTACCAAACACCCGCTGACTTACGCAAAAACTATGCCAAATTCTACTGGCATGGAGTTTACCCATATATCCAAGATGCACTACGTTATCTGACTCTGACACAGCAAGGCAAACAAATTATTGCTAATCTCCACTCTAATGTTTTTGTTGTCGAACATGAAGTTCCTCAAGATGAAAAGTTATCTATAAGTAGGTAGGTGTAATTAAAGATAAAATAAAACCTCACTCTGCCTCCGGCTTCCCTCTCCTTACTAAGGCTACGGTGTACACACAAGTCAAAAATTTTCATGTTGAAACTGTATCCCGCCTATAACTAAAGTTCCAGGCGGTACTTGTGCTATTTGGTAAGAGTTTTAAACCTTAGCGGTATATTGAAAAAATTGGAATTCTCCCTTGGAGAAGACATGATTATAAAAAAGGTTATTGATCAAAGGATTAATGACTAATGATTAATGATTAATGATTAAGGATAATTAACTATGAACTGGTGGCAAAGATTAAAGAAAAATCCTTTAGCGCGATTTGGGGCAATTTTGCTCATAATTTTTTACATAGCAGTAATTGCTGCGGATTTTGTTGCGCCTTATGACCCTTATATTCCGCAAGCAAATGGTTCCTTGTTACCACCAACCAAAATTTACTGGTTTTCGACTTCAGGTAAGTTTATCGGGCCTCACATTTATCCGACGATTCAGGGAGATACAAATTTAGAAACAGGCGATCGCCAACTGATTGTAGATAAAAGCAAACCTTCGCCTTTACGATTCTTTGTACAAGGACCAGAATATCGTCTTTTAGAGTTGAGTGTTCCCTTACCTCCCAAGTGGAAGGAAGTGACTATTTTTCCTGGAATTCCTTTAAATTGGCATTTGTTTGGTACTACTGACCCAGCTAGAATTAACATTTTGGGTACTGACGACCAAGGACGGGATCAATTTACTCGTTTATTGTATGGAGGTCGCATCAGTTTATTTATTGGAATTGTGGGAGTAGCCTTGACTTTTCCTCTGGGGATGATCATTGGCGGTATTTCTGGTTATTTCGGTGGCTGGATAGATGCTGCGATCATGCGCCTAGCTGAAGTGCTGATGACCTTTCCTAGCATATATTTATTAGTCACCTTGGGTGCTGTGTTACCACCAGGCTTAAGCAGTACCCAGCGATTTTTGTTAATTGTGTTGATTACGTCGTTTATTAGTTGGGCTGGGTTAGCACGAGTAATTCGTGGTCAAGTATTATCCATCAAAGAACGCGAATTTGTGCAAGCAGCGCGAGCTATGGGTGGTAGGCCGTTATACATCATTACTCGTCATGTGTTACCACAAACTGCAACATATATTATCATCTCTGCAACTCTTGCGGTTCCTAGCTTTATTGGCGCAGAAGCAGTACTCAGTCTGATTGGTTTAGGAATTCAGCAACCAGACCCTTCTTGGGGCAATATGTTATCTCTGGCAACTAATGCTTCGATATTAGTATTACAACCTTGGTTAATTTGGCCGCCAGCACTGGTAATTATCTTGACAGTCTTGGCATTCAACTTACTGGGAGATGGACTCAGAGATGCTCTTGATCCCCGGAGTTTGGAAAGGTGATCGGGGAGTGTGGGGAGTGTGGGGAGTGTGGGAAGAAAAATGCTTCCTATATTTTTATTTTTCCCTATGTCTTCCTTGTCCCTGCTCCCTGCTCCCTGCTCCCTGCTCCTCGATCCCCGATCCCCGATCCCCGATCCCCGATCACTGTTTCACCAAATCATCCAATTCTTGCTGCATTCGACTGCGGACGAGTTCATAGCAAGCGTTAACGTAATGGCGATCGCCTGCGGCTTTTCTACCGTAGTGTTCAAACACAATCGGTGAACAAACTCGTGTACGAATAGGCACTGGTAAAGGAATATTAGGTAAAGGCCCAAAAGCTAATCCCCAAGGTAATCCTAAATAAATCGGAAATACTACTGGGTCGATACCAAATAACCAAGGTATTCCCCATTCATGTAGTTGTTGGACTATTTTATAAACATCAGCAAGCACAATCAGTGTATCGTGAGCGCCAGTCGAAATTAGCGGGATGATCGGTACTTTTTCCCGTAGTGCTAGCTTGATAAACCCGTGGCGTTCCGCAAAATAAATTTGATGACGCAAAGAGTGAGGACGAAATACATCTTCTGCACCACCGGGATACACAAGTACACTGGCTCCAGAATGCAAAGCTGCGATCGCCATTTTCGGATGGGCGATAATGGCTCCAACTTTAGCCACTGCTTGTGCTACATCTGGACACTCTTTCCAAACCGTCGGATGCATCAAACCGTAAATTGGTCGTTCTACACCAAAGCGTCTAAACCAGTCATACATCATCATGTGCATATCAGGAGCAGCAAGTCCACCATTGTGGGAACCAACCAATAAAACTTTTTCGTTGGTGGGAATATTCTCCCAGCCACTAGTTTGGACTCGAAAATAGTATTTATACAGCCATTCCCAAAAAGGCATCAAAAATTTGATAAATTGTGGGTCTCGCTGATCCAAAGACCAACCGAGTTTGGTTTGTAGAGATTTTTCTTGTAATGTCTGTATTGGCATTTCGCCTCAATAAATATTCCTTTTGGGGGTTGTAAATTTTAGAATAGTAACTTTACCATTTCCAAAAATCTTTGCAACACATCCTGATGTAGAAACGCACTGTTTGAAGCGTTTCTACAATCTCTATTTGTCGCATTCTTTTTCCAAATGGTATTCATTGTTAATTTTTATTTTACATAAATACGAACTTATTAAGTTTATAGAGTTTAAATTAATACAATTTTGATTTTACAAGTTTTTGTTGTGAAAGATTAATGCATATGCTTTTCAAAGATATATTGCTGGTGATTATTCTGTGCGATGGTATAAGATTTTCTATTTATTGATCAGATTGCCCCAGTTGTTCTGTAAGTACATATTCTGGTAAAAGAAAAATGGTAATATTTATCTGCTAGATATCTGCTATCTATAGGATTCTTATTTGATTTATCTTTGCGTAGCCTGCGCTCTGCGCTAAAAAACTCAGTAAACTTTCTGTTCCCTGTTCTTTGTCTTCACGAGTAAGTTCATAAATCAAATCGGATTTCTATAATCTCCACAATTATGTGCGAGAAATTGAGAATACAGAATCAGCGATATAGCACTGTGGTGTGGAGTGAAGAACACTCTTTTAGTTCATCAATAGACATCTTTGAAAAAGAAATAAAAGCCTTATATAGTTCAGAATCGAGACTTCTTTTCTGAAGGTGTTTAGTAGGGGTACAAAGCAGCAGGAGGATGTAATGATCGATCATTGTTACATAAATGTTTGTATGACTATTGATTTCCCTTTAGTGACAAATAATAGGTCTGACATAGGTATATTACCGCAGTTATTTTTCTAAAAAATCATTTTCCTTATTTTCAGCTACCTATAACTGAGACATATTAGCTATCTGCATCTAGTTTCTTTAAACTCAGCAACATAATACTTAGAGGTTAATACCAATTTTCTGTGAAGCTGCACATTATTTTGACCCCTCTCAACCTCCTTTCAAGGGTAGGTTTTTTGGAATCTCGAAAATAGTTGAGAAAATTCTCAATTGCTTAACGTAGTTTGGTTGTTTCAGGATTTAAGTATTGGCTGAAATAGTCAAAAAATGACCAAATATAGCTATAGCCATCAAGATTAGGACATAGACTATAAGAGTTCTCATTGCGTCTATCAAATGTTAACGTCCTAACAAAAATGGCTACGGCTATACAAAATACCTACCTTTGTAAGCTCCCAACCTCCCCGAATTTGCGGGGAGGTGCCTCAAGGAGGTGGGGTTCTTTATATGCCTATTCATAAAGAAAATGGTATAAGGCTGGCGTTTATAAACATCAAGTAAAATCTTCTGCTTATGTTGGGTGCATCATCAAACCAAGTACAACAAACAAATCCTCCTTCTCTTGGTGTATTAGTTGCTGTATTTGCAGGGATTGGAGCAAGAGCTTTTGGTGGATCAATTCCCACTCACGTTTTACCTTTTTGCTTAAAACGGGGTTGGCTAACAGACAGCGAATGCTTAGAAGCATTAAATTGGTGCCGATCCCTTCCAGGGGCTGGAGGTACTAATCTTTCTGCATATTTGGGATATTATTGGCAAAAAACAGTAGGAGCAATACTAGCAACATTTGCCTTAGTGCTACCTGGTTCTGTAGTAATACTGTTAGCCTCAAAGCTGCTATCACAGCTACCCGAACATATTGTCCAAGCATCTTTAACCGCAGTCGTAGCAGCTAGTCTTGGACTACTTTTGGATTTAACTTGGAGGCTGGCTAAACCAAGTATTACTAACTATGTTCAAGTTTTAGTGGCGATCGCAACTTTTATTTTAGTAGGCATTTTCAGAGTTCCTATTCCTTTGGTTCTGGTTTTACTCGTGCCAATTGCTTGGTATTTCAATCGCAGAACTCAAACAAGTCACTGATTTTGCTGCTGATGCAAGTCTTACTCGATCTATTTTTCACATTTGCTTATTTAGCTCTCATTAGCGTTGGCAATTCAAGAGCTGTCATCACAGAAATGGAACGCCTGGTAGTCAATGTCCACGGGTGGATGAGTCACCTAGCTTTCGTCGAAGCTTACGGATTAGGGTTGCTAGTACCAGGACCGAATATGCTGAATGTTTTGCTGATTGGCAATCATGTAGCTGGTTTACCTGGAGCAATAGCTTCCGGGTTAGGGATGTTTGGTCCTACTTCATGCATCTTAGCTGCTGTAGCTTGGTTAATAAAAAAACCAAATCCTCCTGCTTGGATCAAGCAATTCCATGCTGCTTTAAGTCCAATAACAATTGGTTTGACATTGGCAACTGTTTGGAATCTTGGCAAAGATATATTCCTTAAAGATATATTCAGCACAGTGATCTGCTTTTTAGGATTAGTCTTGTCAATTCGAGGCTTAGTGAATACAAGCTGGATAGTAGTGTTGGCATTATTGACAGGAATTATTAAGGGTTTGTTGTTTAGTTAATTAACTTTTATGGAATTTAGAAACGATAATTTATTTACATTTTTTGCCTTAAAACGCAGTGGACACCATGCTGTGATGGTTTGGCTAGCTTATCACTTTCAGCTACCAATCTTTGTTTTGAACAACATCAAACCCTATACAGATCCATACCTCACTTCTGCATTTAACAATAACTGGGATAAGGAATCAGACTGGTTGGTTCACATTGACAGTGAAAATATGGAACAAATTCGGAATGTCTATAAACACTGTTTAATGATTAGTGTTCAGGATTTTAACATTACCAACCTCAAAGACAAAAGAGATTTTATCTGGGAACGTGAAAAAACAATTGGTGAAAGTTTAAATTTTTACAATATTTTATTCTTAAGAGATCCATTTAATATGCTGGCTAGCCGATTGTATAAACCAGGTCTAGTTCCTAAATTAATTGATAATGCAGAAATTTTAGATACGTGGGAAATTTATGCTGAAGAATATTTAGGAATAACTAATTTTCTAAAATCAAAAATATCGGTAAATTACAACTTATGGTTCTCAAGTATTGAATACCGCAAACAATTATCCGCACAGTTTAAGCTTCCTTTTGCAGATGCTGGACTGAATGTAGTTCCCAAGGCGTCAGGTGGTAATGGAAGTAGTTTTGATAAGAATTTTTATGATGGCAAAGGAAACCAGATGAAGGTATTAGAACGATGGAAACATTGTCAGAAAGATAAAGTTTTTCGCGAGTCCTTTCGAGAACGGTACAAACTAGCTAATCTATATCGACAAATTTTTCCTCTTGATTCTGAACTTGAGTCATTTATGCAGATGATCGGTATTTAGCTTAATCTATTTAAGTTTAAGCTAAATCACTTGCCTTACTACAAACAAGGAAATCTTAAGCATGAGAGGTAAAGGCCTTATTTTGTGGCTCACAGGTCTTAGTGGTGCGGGTAAAACTACGATTGCTAGAGGAGTAGAATGCATACTTAAGGAACGTGATTGTTTAGTTGAAGTTTTAGATGGTGATGAGATAAGACTCTATCTTTCACAAGAATTAGGATTTACTAAAGAAGATAGAGAAATTAATATTCGCCGCATTGGTTATGTAGCAAATCTACTGAGTCGAAATGGCATTGTGGTAATTGTGGCTGCAATCAGCCCTTATCGAGCTATCCGTAATGAAATTCGGATAATGAGCGAGAACTTTATAGAAATTTATGTTGATACACCGCTTAAAGTTTGTGAGGCGCGAGATGTAAAGGGTTTATACGCTAAGGCTCGCTCTGGTCAAATAAAAAACTTTACAGCTATAGAAGATCTCTACGAAGCTCCCATTAATCCAGAAATCATTTGCAGGACTACAAAAGAAAGTATCGAGGAATGTATTGATAAGGTGATTGCTGAATTGGAACGACGAGACTACATTCTAAAATATACATACAAAACCAGTTAATATCATGCTAAAAAATAGTAACCAAATAATAAAAATAGATAAGTTGGCATCAAATTTAGAGGATGAAAAAATTATTGAAGCTTCCAAAAATTATATTGATAAACTCACACTAAAAATTAGTACAGTTGAAGAGATTAACGAGCTAGAACTGCAAAAAATATTTGCCATATTCAATAAGTATAAATTTGTAATACTAGAAACGGAACCATTACCAAATCCTCAAGATAATTTATTAGGTTTAAATAATTTTTTTGGTTCAATAATAAGACATAAACGTTCTGACGAAAATGGTATTGTCTCGGTTGAAAATTTAGGAAGCTTCCCTAGTGATAAAGCTCAACTGTTGTCTGCAACTAATCAAATGTTTTCAATGCATACAGATGGCACATATGAGATTGAACCTCCTAAAGTTGTTGCTATGCAATGCGTAATACCTTCTAATCATGGAGGCTTCTCTCAAATTGTTTATGCTGAATCTATCTATGATTATTTAATGGAAAATCATCCCCAAGAATTACAGAGTTTGTTTAGTAATCAATTAACCATTACAAGAGGAAGTCAAAAAGCCACAAGAGCAATTTTTGTTGAAATAGAAGGCAGAATATCGATGAGTTTCAGAGATGATCCAGTAGTTTCAATTATAATTCCACCTCCCATAGAAAAAGTTTTCAATGTTATCAAAAACTATATTAATACTTCAAGTAATCAATTGAGATTTAAACTGAAAACCAATCAAATTTTGGTAATTGATAATACTAGTGTCCTGCATGGAAGAACATCTTTTCCAGATAATGAAGTTCGCAAGCTAAATAGATTATGCTTTGATGGAATTTCAGAATATTCTCACCATCTAAAATTTGGATTTATCCCTAAATCTAAATTCTCAAATTCCTAGAAAGTATATTCAAAAACATTACATTGCAAGATGAGCCAAATTAGAGGTATTAGGTTTTTGAAGTGATCGTGCGTGCTATAAATTTTCAGAATACACAAGCTGAACATTAATATCCTTATTCAAGGAGTAAAATATGCAACCTCAAATTAATTTAAATACAAAACTTCAGAATCAGTCTGTAGACAATAGTATAGAACCTCAACTCTTTCGGCTCAAAACCCAGCTTTTGAGCAAAGGGAGAAGTGACTATACGCTGGCTAGTACTGATCTGATGAGTATCAGGATCAAATGTTATGCCAAAGGCGGAGAAAATGTTCTTCATGCTCACCCTGCTGAAGATCATGCCTTTGTTATACTAGCTGGAGTAGCAAAATTTTCAGGCAAGGAAGGTGAAGTTGCCATGCTTACCAGAAATCAGGGTATTTTGCTTCCCAAAGGCTGTTACTACAAGTTTGAAAGCTATGGAGACGAACCTTTGGTCATGTTACGAGTAGGAGCGCAACAAGAAAAGCTTGAGATTAACCGTATTGGCCTTAATGGAAAATCCTTACCTGGGAAATCTAAGGAAAACAAACACGAAGATGGTGTTCCGATTGAGGGCCTTTATTACGAGTAATTAACATTAAAAACAGAAAATCTTTAAAACATTAAAGGTAGTCCGGACTGTCCCTACGAAGATTTTATCATTGTTATCCTTATTGTATGGATTGGTAATAATAAAGAAGCAAGAAGTAATGACAGTATTATCTGTGAATTGCAACAGATAAAAATCTTCTTTGCTATGTGTAAAATTGGTGTGTCGCTAAACTGTGATAAATAACATACAAATAAGGAACTAATTATTGCATTGTAACTTTATTAATAAAAGTTCTAGCTATTTGTATGAATCTCTATTGGCAATGGAAATCTCAGCGTAAGGGAACTAACCCTGCCTTTTCAATAATTTGCTGACCTTCTTTGGAAAGTATCATATTGACGTAGGCTTCTCCAGCTAGTTGATCAATTGTACCATCCAGGCGATAGACAATAAACCGACGTCGCGCAAGGGGGTAAGAAGAATCTCTGATTGCAGCAGTATTCATCCGCTTGCCATTATCTATGAAGGGTTGCACATATTCTTGGGAGTTAGCTTTAGCAATAGCAAGGGGACGGATAGTTTGTTGACCCATAATTAATGCATTTCCTCCAAAGGAAATAGCCCCAGGGGTAGAAGCCACCTTACGAATACCTTCAGTATAATCACGAACTATTTGTATGCTGGGACTGAGTTCGTCAATTTCTTTGCCAAGAAGCTCACTCAATACATTGGAAGCCTTAGGACTTCTAGTAAAAGGTATGATTGGCAGATTCGGTCCTCCCACTTGCTTCCAGTTGGTTAGTTTACCCTGATATATTTCTTGAAGTTGATCGACAGAAAGACCAGGAATGGAGATATCTCGATGTGTGAAGACGACAAGTGCATCTAAAGCTACTGGCACTTGCTTTAACTGAAAACCTCGTTCTTTAGCCTTATTATATTGAGCTTCATCAAGAGATGCTGCGTATAGAGTCAAACTCAGTTGACCATCAATTACCATAGCTACACCTTTTTTCCCACCAGGTTTTCCCTCTTTTGGTTCGGTGTAGCGGAGGCGAAAATTGGGGTGAGCCGCAGTCATGGCTTCGTGTAAACCTTGAGCAGTCAACGCTGCAAAACTGGAACCACCACCATAGTTAAATGTACCTTCTGGCACTTTTGGTACATCTTTCATCGAATTGTAGAGTTTGACATCAGGGGGGATACTCTGGTTGCTGTCACCAGAATTATAAACTCCGGCACCATTGGAATTGTTGACACTGCTAGAACTTGAGAATAAAAAGTAGATTGATCCACTCACAAGCACAAACAACAAACCGCAACCAAGCCAAATCATCCAAGGTGTAAACAGCCAATCTCCCAAAGATTTAGGCTTTAGTTTGGTATCTGTATTGAGATTTTTTACCGGAACATCCAGTTTCTGACCGCATTTTAGACATTGTGTAGCCGTAATCGGATTTGTATCATAGCCACAATGCTTGCATACTATAAATTCATTATTCATTATTTTCTCCCAAGGTAGATGTTTGTACTTTCGGTATTGCACCCAGGAGACTACTTTTGTATTTTACAAAGTCTCAAATTAGACACTTAAGTAGATTTATCAGAGCATTAACTTTTTAGCAACACAGCTTTTGCAGTACAAGTGTAAAAATTTATAAAGCGATCGCACCCTAGTTTTCGTCAAATTTTTCAGCTTAAAACCTGAAGGTAGTGCGGATTGTCCCAACAAAGATACTGTCGTTGTTGTCGTTGTGTTCTGGATTGGTAATCACAAACACACCAGGAGTAATAGAAATATTATCTGTGACTTGGAAGCGATAAAAACCTTCTATATGTAAAGAAGTATCTTGATCTTCTACCTGGCTACTTTCTATCACTTTTGGTGGCATACCAAAGACAATCCCCGCTAAATTACCTTTTCCTCCTAAGTCTGGAAAAGCCAAAGTGACAGCATAGTTCAAGATATCTGCATGATCATCACTAACTTCCGACTGTGCAAAGGAGTAGGCTAACCAACCAGAAAGGGTAAATTTAGGACTGATGCGCCAGCTAGTTTCTAAACCGAGGGAATCTGCTGAGGTAGAAACATTCCCAAAAGGTCTGACGGCGTTGGTACTACCCGTACTACCTGTAAGGTTGACACCACTATTGCTACCTCCTGCATTATAGGAGTGAACATAAGTCAAGCCTAAATTTAAATCTTTGATTGGTTCAAAGATAAATTGTGCCACAGCGCCATAATTACCGTTGAACAGTCCGTTTTCACCACTAGGATCTTCAGGATCGCGAACCATATAGGCTAAATCGAGACTGGCGCGATCGCTAAACTGATAATTGACAACTAACCCAGTACTACCAGCACTTCGGTAGATCGGATTAAACCGCCCAAAACGCGAAATACTACCAGTACCAGAACTTTCAAATGGACTTAGTGTTTCTACCAGAGCATTCAATTCTGTATTCGCAGCAGAAACTACAACTCTCACTTTATCGCTCAAGGGAAAGTAATAGTAGAGATCATCTAACTCAACATTGTTGTCATCATCACCGTCAAATCCTAAACGAGTCATCCTCGTACCTGTGACGTTACCCTGAAACTCAGTAATATTTCTGCCTTGCAAACGGATTCGCAGACGATCTTTACCCATAAAACTGGTATCAAAATTTAGACGTACGCGATCCGCGAGGATGATATTATCTTGTAAATCTGGGTTGTTATTGGAATTATTGTCTCTATCAGCTGCACTATCACCAAAAACACCAGCTACAACAAATATCGCTTCTGCATTAAGTTTTGTAGTAGTAGAAAACTGATTTGCTTCTATTTCAGTTGTGCGCGCTTCTAACGCATCGACACGACCGCGCAGTGTCGCTAATTCTGCTGAGAACTCCTCTTGTAGTCTTTGGAGTGTGGCTAAATCCTCTTTCCTCACCAAATCACTTGTAGCAGTAGCAATGATTTCATTTACCCGATCTAAACAAGCATTCAAACCAGCCGCAAATTCATATCGCGTCATGGGTCGATTACCCCGGTAAGTACCATTAGGGTAGCCAGCAATACAACCAGATCGTTCTACAAGGGATTGTAGTGCTTGAAACGCCCAATCTGTGGGCTGTACATCAGATAACTGAGAAACAGAACTGATCTGTGCTTGATCGCGTTGAGACAGTTCAGATACTACTGAAAATTCTGGCTGAACTTGTTCATTTGTAGATACTTCAGCTACAACTGTTGAGGGTAAAACAACAAAGCTTGCTACTATCACCGCAGGGCTAAGTAACAAAGAATTTGACCATACTCTAGATATCACTTCTTCACACCTAAGTAATCTATATTATTTTATTTTTCAAGAGAGAATTGACCTAGCTTGAAAACAGGGATCTCCAATCCCCAATCCCTAATCTCACTTTCAGATCAGATGTTTAGACTGGCGGTATTGCACCCAGGGAATTACTGCTGTATTGTAAAAAACTAACGGTAGACATTTAAGTACATTTATCAGAGCATAACCCTTTTGGCAACACAACTGTAAAAATTGCGTAGAGAGCGATCGCCATAACGAAAGTCTATTACTTTAAGCAAGAAATTGGTTATTGAGAAGTATTAAGACAGATAAATTTTATAGTGATATTTTTTGAGTTTGCCAGTTGAACCAATTCGCTTTTGGTTGTAAGGCAAATTTTTTTGTCTAATCTATAAAGATTTACCTCAAAATAGTTAAGAGTGAATGAATAAGTTAAATCAGGGTGCCACTTTTTCACTTTTTATAAAAATCATATTTTCGTAGGTTTAGAGCAGAAAAATGATGAAAAAACAAGTGCAACGCCCTTTGAAAGTCAACCAAATTGTACCTGTAGGTTTTGGTGTGGTTCTGATATTGACAGGTATTGTGACGACATTTTCTGAGATTTCTAAGGCGAAGTTAAGACAAATGCATGATCAGGAGGAGCGTACATATGAAATCAAGCTGCTATTAAAGGAGTTGGAGAAAGATATAGTAGGTGCTGAGACGGGACAACGTGGATTTCTGCTCACTGATAAGGAAAACTATCTACAAAATTATGCGACTGCACAAAACGATTTCAAAGAACATATTGAGGAATTAAAACAGCTAGTGAATGGGAATTCATCCCAAAGCCAAAAAACTAATCGATTTATACAATTAGCTCAAACTAAATTTGCGGAATTAGAAGAAACTATTACTTTCAAAAAAAATAGACAAGAACAAAAAATTTCTGATGTATTAGCTTCCGATAAGAGTGAGCAACTTACCAGTGACATCAGATCTACACTTACTGCAATGCAGCAACAAGAAAAGAGAGTTTTTGAGCAAATAGAAAAATCATCAGAGCAGTTTCAGCTATTATCAAGTGTAATGAATTGGGGTGGATGGCTTGTTAGTGCTGGGGCTGGAATTTATATTTCGTTTTACGTCATTCGCCGCATCATGCAACCAATCAACGAAGTCGCCTATGCAGTCGCGACTTCATCTGGAAACATTGCTACCAGCGTGTTTGAACAGGAACGTATCATTTTGCAACAATCTGCATCCGTGAATCAAACTACTACTACCATCGATGAAGTCGGTACTTCTGCACTCCAGTCAGCCGAACAAGCCGAAACTTCTGCAAACAGAGCCAAGCAAGCATTAACTCTCGCGAAAGAAGGAAGTACAACGGTTGGGCTAACAATTGAAGGTATTTCACAGTTAAGAGATCAGGTAATGGCGATCGCTTATCAAACTACACACTTGAGCGAACAGACTACTCAAATCTCTACAATTTCTGATTTAGTGGCTGAATTGGCAAATCAAACCAATATGTTGGCTTTGAATGCTGAAGTCGAAGCAGCTCGTGCGGGTGATCAAGGTAAAGGTTTTGCGATAGTAGCTAGTGAAATTCGTAAACTGGCTGATCAAAGTCGGAAGTCAGCAGATCAAATTAATTCCCTTGTGAATCAAGTGCAAGTCGCTATCAACTCTGCTGTGATGGTAACTGATCAAGGCACTAAAAAAGCGACAGAAGGTATCAAATTGACTCAAGAAACGGGTGAGGTATTTGCAAATATTACTGACGCCGTCAACAAGGTATTTATCAACAACCAGCAAATTTTTCTTACTGCTAAACAACAGGCTGTTGCTGTACAGCAAGTCGTATCAGCTGTAAATGATATCAACTCAGGAGCAAAAGAAACAGCAATTGGCATCACAATGGTTAAAAATGCCACTATCGACCTCAACAAAATCGTTCAGAACCTGAAGAATTTGGTGTAAAAATACGGCTGCTCAAGAACTCTTAACAGGGAATAGGGAGCAGGGAGAAGAACCAATGACCAATGACCAATGACCAATGACCAATGACCAATGACCAATGACCAAT
>NZ_JCACKS010000258.1:0-29353 GCF_059505505.1 Pelatocladus sp.
TCATGATGTAATCTCTTTGTACTTCAATTTGAAGTGCGGAATGTGGGTTGTAATAATTCTGCGTGGGCGCTCACTAAGTCTATCTAAATACGCTCTAATAGCCATTTTATCTTCACGATGTCGAAGAAAGTATTGCCTTAATTCTGCATCAGACATCGCAGCATAATTAACCTGACTCATCACAACACCTCCCCATCCGGCGTTATTTTGAATTCAAGATTTTCAGTATTTCCAGCCAAAACATAGAGATTACTTGTTCGATCATCTATACATAGTAAGATGTATCGGTTGAAGCATAAGATAGGTTAACCAATAACTAAGGCGATATAGACCTCTCAATTGGCTATTAGTAGGCATTCAAGACCACTCCACACACATTTTAATCTTAGCACTCACATTACAAAAGCTTATTTAAAAAATGGGCGAACCTGATAACTGATAACTGATTCTGATCGCGCTATGATCCTAAGACAGGGTAAACTTTCGTGATAGTTTGGGGTAAGATGGTGCGTATTGGT
Organism: Pelatocladus sp.; assembly: GCF_059505505.1. Classification (NCBI taxonomy): domain Bacteria; kingdom Bacillati; phylum Cyanobacteriota; class Cyanophyceae; order Nostocales; family Hapalosiphonaceae; genus Pelatocladus; species Pelatocladus sp. The sequence continues at coordinate 519 of NZ_JCACKS010000258.1, forward strand.
GTAATCGGTGGCGGACAACTCGCCTGGATGATGGGCGGTGCAGCACAGAAGTTAGGCGTGGAATTGGTGGTACAAACCCCTAGCCCGAATGATCCTGCTGTGGCGATCGCTAACGACACTATTTTCGCTCCAGTAGATGATGCCGCAGCTACAGAAGTTTTAGCAGCTAGATGCGATATCATTACTTTTGAAAACGAGTTTGTTAATCTTAAAGCTTTATCAGTCCTAGCAGAACAAGGGGTCTGTTTTCGCCCACCGCTACAAGCATTAGTTCCCCTGTTAGATAAATATTACCAACGCTGTTATTTACGCGATTTAGGTTTACCAGTTCCTCAATTCTTTGATATAAAAGGAAATTGGAAAGAAGACCTGAAAACAGGAAAGAAACAGTTAGATGTTGAAAGTCAAGAGTTAGGAATACAAAACGAAAATCTTCATAATTTTTCACTTATAAGTAAATTAAATTTTCCCATAGTTTTAAAAGCTCGCCGTCACGGTTATGATGGTCAGGGTACTTTTATTATTAAAGATATCCACACTCTTCAGGCAAAATTAGAATCTGCAAATAATCCAACTTTTATATTAGAAGAATTTATCCCGTTTGAACGAGAACTGGCAATTATTGCAGCACGTTCTGTGGACGGTGAAGTAGTGATTTACCCGATTGTAGAAACTCAACAAGAAGAACAAGTATGTCGGCGAGTGATTGCACCAGCAGATATTCCATCGCACCTGCAAAAAGAGATTGAGAATATGTCCCATACACTCCTAAACAGCCTGGAAGCAGTGGGAGTTTTTGGAATTGAATTATTCCTTAATGCAGATGACAAAGTGCTAGTAAATGAGATAGCACCCCGCACTCACAATTCGGGACATTTTTCTCTTGACGCCTGCGAAACTTCCCAGTTTGAGCAACATTTAAGAGCAGTTTCTGGCTTACCTTTGGGCAATCCTAAACTAACTTGCCCATGTGCTATTATGGTAAATTTGTTGGGCTACGAAATATCGAAAAATAATTATATTACTAAACGTCAAAAAATAAAACAAATTCCTCAAAGTTACGTTCACTGGTACGGAAAAACAGAATCTCATCCTGGGCGAAAGTTAGGACACGTCACCGTTTTGTTAGATCATCAAAATCAAGATCAAGCGATGGCGATCGCCCGCACTATAGAAAATATTTGGTACGCCCATTAAACCAGCAAAAAAATCTAATTTGGCATATACAAAATCATCTTTAAAAGCTATAATCGATTCATAGCACTGCGACGTTGGTGACTGCCAACAAGTTTTGTGATCTATGACTTGTAAAAGTAAGGGAACCAAGCATTTTTCGTGGCAGTAGACCGGGCTTGCACCCGGAAACTTTAAACGGAAGACACGGTACCCACCTGGTTTACTCCAGGTCAAAAACTTAGGTAAAACGGCGTCGCGGTGAATAAAAATCAAAGCTCCTAAAGTCTATTTGGCTAAGGAGCTTTAACTATATTTATAGATAAAGTGAGTGTAGGGGTGTAAGAGTTTCAGAAGGCAGGAGGCAGAGGGCAGAAGGCAACCCACCCTTAAAAGAGTGGGATTGAAACAAGGATGTTTTATACCTCGCTGCAAGCAGTCTCAGTATAATTATTGATTTTGACTGGGCTTTAGACCCAGAACTAAAGTTTTAATTGACACTCCCAACCTTCTGCCTTCTGCCCTCGACCCTCTGCCTTTCTTGTAAGAAGAATCAATTGGAATACAGTGTTACCAAAACCCCAAAACGTCAGGTAGCTGATTGTACAGTAACATTGAGCAACTATAGAGGATATTTATCCACAGATAGTGCAAACTTTTTCAGCATAGACACCCATCACTAGTTATAATTTCCTATAGGATCACAATAATTTCTTAAGATTGGCGTAATATATATTTACGCAATATTCCAAACCGACTAGCTGACAACACAATTAGGAGGACTATCTATGGCGCTCGTGCCAATGCGGCTGCTGCTGGATCACGCGGCTGAAAACAATTACGGTATTCCAGCTTTTAACGTGAACAACATGGAGCAGATTCAAGCTATTATGCAAGCTGCCCATGAAACAGATAGCCCCGTAATTTTGCAAGCTTCTCGTGGCGCTCGGAAATATGCAGGTGAAAACTTCCTGCGTCATTTGATTTTGGCAGCAGTGGAAACTTACCCTCATATTCCTATTACCATGCACCAAGATCATGGTAATGAACCTGCCACTTGCTACTCAGCAATGAAGAACGGCTTTACCAGCGTGATGATGGATGGTTCCCTGGAAGCTGATGCTAAAACCCCCGCTAGCTACGAGTACAACGTCAAAGTCACCCGTCAAGTGGTGGAAGTAGCTCATGCTTTGGGTGTCAGCGTTGAAGGCGAACTCGGTTGCTTGGGTTCTCTAGAAACTGGTATGGGTGAAGCTGAAGACGGTCACGGTTTCGAGGGTAAACTCGATCATTCCCAACTGTTAACCGATCCTGACCAAGCTGTTGACTTTGTTGAGCAAACCCAAGTAGATGCTTTGGCTGTTGCTATTGGTACTAGCCACGGTGCTTACAAGTTCACCCGCAAGCCAACAGGCGAAATTTTGGCAATCAGCCGTATTGAAGAAATCCACCGCCGTTTACCCAATACCCACTTGGTAATGCACGGTTCCTCCTCTGTACCCGAAGATTTGATTGCTTTGATTAACCAGTACGGTGGTACAATTCCTGAAACCTATGGTGTACCTGTAGAAGAAATTCAAAAAGGCATCAAGAGCGGTGTACGTAAGGTAAATATCGATACCGACAACCGTTTGGCAATTACTGCTGCTGTTCGGGAAGCTTTGGCTGCTAATTCTAAGGAATTTGACCCCCGTCACTTCCTCAAGCCTTCTATTAAGTACATGCAAAAAGTGTGTGCAGAACGTTACCAACAATTTGAAACTGCTGGTAATGCTAGCAAGATCAAGCAGGTTTCTTTGGAAGAGTTTGCTGCTAAGTATGCTAAAGGCGAACTCAGTGCGACAATCAAGAAAACTGTTGCTCGGTAATTTTGCCAAAGTAAATAAATAGGGACACAGTATTAATGTGTCCCTAAGCTGAGGATTCTCATACTCAATAGACAGAACCGGGTAGCAATTATGTTCCCCGGTTTTTTGCTTGGTTTGTAGTAAGCACTTGAGTGCTTGCATATTTAAGGACTAAAGTCCTTACTACAAACCTATTGAAACTTTACCTACTACTATGGTGTGGGACTAGAAGTAGGACTTACTTTAAAATCAGGAGGGAGAATTACCTTGTCAACTACGTGAACAACGCCATTGCTAGCTAAGATGTCGGCTTGAGTAACTTTAGCACCGTTGACGGACACTGTTTTAGCAGTACTATTCACATCAATTGTCACAGGAGTACCCTCTACTGTTTTTACATCTCCAGATGTCAATTGACTAGAGGTTACTTGTCCGGGTATGACGTGGTAGCTAAGAAGCTTCACTAACTGTTGTTTGTTTTCTGGCTTGAGGAGGTTTTCTACAGTACCTGCTGGTAAAGCCTTAAAAGCATCATCAGTCGGTGCAAAAACTGTGTAAGGGCCTTGTGCAGTCAATTGATCTTCTAAACCTGCGGCTTTATATGCTTTTGTTAAAGTCGTAAAAGACCCTTGGCTAGCTGCTGTTTGAGTAAGTTCTGCAAAATTTTGGTTTCCGGTTGTACCACCAGGGGTTGCTGTTGCAGGTGCAGTAGTTGTTGGAGTCACTTCTGCAACAGGTGAGGTATTTTCTGTAGGTGCTTCTCCAACGGTCGGAGTCGTGTTTTCTGCATTCGGTTGACCACAGGCAGACAAGGCTAAGAGACTACCTACACCAACTACACTTAACAAAGCTTTTTGTAAAATGCCTTTGCTTGCTTTCATGGCTTTTTCCCAAAATCGAGCGAAATAACCTAGTATATTTACAAAAGTTAATCTCTGCTGAGAAGTAATCCCTCATCCGTAAGAGGTAGTTTGTACAAATTGTCAGATTTTTCGCATATTTCTACTTTGTGGATCAAAGCCATAAGAAAATCGGGTGCTGTCGTCGTAGCAAGCTCCTGTTAAATTTGCTGCAAACAGCTTGGTATAGTGTAGTTTAGCTCCACGCAGATTCGCTTCTATCAACTTTGCACAACTGAGGTTAGCTCTGGTTAAATTGGCTTTGGCTAGGTTTGTTCCACCTAAATTAGAACTCCATAGTTTAGCTTTAGCCAAGTTAGCACCACTCAGGTCTGCTGCATACAAATTGATGCCAACCAAATATGCTCCAATCAACTTAGCTCCTGCTAAATTGACAGCAGTAAAATCCCTCTCTCCAGCAGCGTAACGTCGTATTAGTTCATCGGCATCCATAATTCTTTCACCTTTATCAGCAAAGCAGAAACTATTTGATCCCATTCTTGGTCTAGTCCTGCGTGAAATTCTGGCTTCTCACTACGTCTGTACCAGTAACGTGCATTGCTCACATCACCCTCTTTTCTGTGTAGGTATGCATGAACCCAAGCACTATCAAGATCATTGGCATTTTGAACTATTTCATGCGCTCTATCCCAATTACCTTTATAGTCAAACCACAATGCTTGGAGAGCTTTCGGTAGTGAATCAGGACATTTTTGCTGTTTTTCGATTAATTGCTTGAATTCTTGCAGCGTCATCATTTTTACCCATCCATTATCAAGCCTCTATTTACCACTCTATCAATGACTTGTTGCGATCGCATGTTATGGTGCTTTACTTTTTGATGATACAAATACATCCATAAGAGCGTACGGCTGTACGTCCCTACTTTTGCTACGCTACACTAATTTATAACTCAATCAAATTTTACTTATTGCTGCCAGTTATTATCTGAAATTATCTACATTTACACATGATAAACAAGCAAATGCCACCTGGAAGCTTCGGTGTACCTGTATTAGGTGAAACATTACCATTCGTTGTTGATCCTGATTTTATCACGAAGCGCTACAAACGCTACGGGTCTATTTTTAAAAGTCACATTTTAGGCAAACCGACTGTGGTAATGGTGGGACCAGAAGCAGCAGAATTTGTTCTTTCTAGCCATATGGATCATTTTTCTTGGCGTGAGGGATGGCCAAATAATTTTAAAGTCTTGCTGGGCGAATCACTATTTCTCATGGATGGAGAAGAACATCGCCTAAAGCGCCGTTTAATTATGCCTGCAATGCATGGGCCAGCACTGGCAAATTATCTCAACACCATGGAAAATATCACACTTACTTATTTGCAAAAATGGGAAAGAAAACAGAAATTTACTTGGTTTCAAGAATTCAAACAGTTGACATTTAGTATTGCTAGTGAACTATTACTAGGTACTCAAACAGACGCTGAGTCTGAGCGTCTCAGCAAATTGTTTACAACATTAACAAACGGACTATTTGCTATTAATCCACTAACCTTGCCATTCACTCAATTTGGCAAAGCGATCGCAGCTCGTAATCAAATATTAGAACATTTAACTCAAGTTGTTAAAGAACGTCAAAAAAATCCTACAAAAGACGCCTTAAGTCTTCTAATACAAGCTAGAGATGAAGAAGGTAACACTCTCAGTGAAAAAGAACTAATTGCCCAAGCAGTTCTACTACTTTTTGCTGGACATGAGACTACAACTACAATGCTAACTTGGCTATGTTTAGAGTTAGCTCTTCACCCAGAGGTAATGCAACGTGCTAGAGATGAACAACAACAATTTGTTGGTGATGGTGCCTTAACTTTAGAACAACTAGGACAAATGCCTTATTTAGAGCAGATATTGCTAGAAATTGAAAGATTGCATCCTTCTGTAGGAGGAGGTTTTCGCGGTGTGATCAAAGAATTTGAATTTAAAGGATTTTCTGTACCTGCTGGTTGGAAACTGATCTACGCAATTCCAGAAACTCACCGGATATCAGAAATTTATCCTCAACCAGAGCGTTTTGATCCAGATCGTTTTAGCTCGCAACGGCAAGAACAAAAACAACGCCCCTTTAGTTTAATCGGTTTTGGTGGTGGCCCGCGCATCTGTGTTGGCATAGCATTTGCCAAGATGGAAATGAAAATTATAGCTGCACACCTATTGCGTAGTTATAAATGGGAAATTTTGCCCAATCAAAGTTTAGATAACGTACGAATTCCCACCATTCACCCGAAAGATGGATTAAGAGTTAGATTTCAATCTTTATAACCAGATAAGTATAAAAAAGAATTTTATGAATGATTTGCTGAATCAAAATCGTTCTATTTTTCAATTAGCACAAATTCTTGTTTGGGCAACTAATCACCCAATTCTTAGTTTTATCATTTTGTTGGTTATTCTAGCTATAATTGGAAGTATTATTCAAGCAATAGGTCACTTGATTGAATCAGTTAGTAAATCAATATTACAAGTTCCTTTGAAGTTGATATTAGCTATTATTAAATTTAGTTTTTCGTCAATTACTCAAATTAGTAATTTAGCAATAAAAAAACTAGATAATTCTCATATACATGATAATTATTTACCTATATTACCATCAAAAAATTATCCAATTATTCACTTAGAAAAGCAACAAAGATTAGAAGAAATTTCTCAACGACTAGCTGAAATTCAAAAAGAACAAAATGAGCTTTTCAAAGAAGCAACAGAACTTTTGGCTACATCGGAGATTGAAAGCGAGCAGGGGATAATTGAGAAATAATTTTATCTTCTTTACCAGTTAAATAATTAGCAAAGCGTTGGGCTAAAGGCGTTACGATCGCTAGAGGATTGCTAAATCCAGAAAATAGATAAACTCCATTACATCCAGGAATAGAACCGATTATAGGAAGGCGATCACCACTAAATGCTACTAAACAATGATGCCAGGTTCCTGGTAGATTAGATAATGCTGGCAATATTTCTCCTATACTTCGCCTCAGCCAGCTTTCACTTGTTTTTTTATCTATCTCAACGTCGGGATCGCTAAGGACACGGCTAATTTGACCTAAGCGCATACTCCCATTTTGAAACTGAATTGCACCCGCATCTAAAATTGGTGCTAATATTTCATGTCCCGGTTGATTCCATAATTCATCGACTTTGGTAGATTCTGCTTCTAATTGAAAGCGTTGAAGATTAGCCGACATTATTAAGGTACGTAATTGCAGTTCTACTGGTGGAGTTTGGATCATCTCCGCATGGGTGAAATACAACTTTATAGGAATACCAGATGCTTTGAGCAATTGTCGAGAGAATCCGCCAGCGCAGACGACAATCTTAGCACTGTGATAAGTTTTTGTAGTTGTTTTTATGGTTTGCGAAGAATGATTTGAGGTGAAATTCTGTACTTGGGTAATTTCCATTTCACCCCCAGCCCGCAGAAATGCTTCAATATAAGCTTGTGCTGTTTTTTCGGGGTTAATATGACCGTGTTTGACAGTTAAAGCACCTGCGATCGCTTGTTTATTTAATAAAGGTTCCATCTCCAAAGCTTCGTCAACACTAAGTAACTTGGGAGGAATGGCAAAATTAGCATATGACGCCGCAGCAACTTTTGGATCAGTGTCGGTTGCGATCGTCAACAATAAATCTAACTCCCGAAATTCAGTATCAGCATCTAACTCTGTGCTAAGAATGCGATGACGCGCTATTCCCTGATCACACAATTGACGCATCAGGGGAGTTGTAGCAGACCAAAAAGCTAAACCACCATAACTATAATAAGTGGCATTGCGTAATGTTGGATCTTGTTCTAACAAAAGCACCGAAAAGCCGATTTTCACTAGTTCATAGGCTAGTGCAGCACCCGTAATACCTGCACCAATCACGAGCCAATCGTAGGTTTTCATATATTTTTATCTAAATATGGTTCAAATTAACGTCTTCTATTATTCTGCACTCAGGTTCAGACAACAATTAGAATTGACATAGTGTGTCTTGGTTGGGAAAGTGTCTGATTCTGTGTCTCTTCGCGATCGCTACCTCGCTTTAGTTGATGAAATTGTTGAAACCACCCTCAAGGGTAAGATCAGTTCTGTTGAGCAAGTGTATCAAATGTTGCTCAAAGGTGTAACGGCTGGGACAGGGGAAATTTTTGAGTTGGCGTTGAGCGATCGCCTGAATCACATTCAGCAGCAAGTGGACAATGAAAAGGACGAACTCAAAAAAGCTAAAGCTACCCGTAGTTTGAGAGCGATAAAGACAATCCAAACTCAATGGCAACGGGTTGAAGAACAAAACAAAGCTACAGAAACCACAGCAACCGCAGTTAAAGAAATTACCACAGCATCATCGGGAGAACAACTAGCTATTTTTTTACGTGTCACTGATCCAAATAGTCAGTATCGCCTCAACCTACAACAGCTTCAGCAATTGTCAAAAGCTTTACAACAATTTGCTCAACCAGATTCTGATTTACAGCAAATCTCAGAAGGTATTACCCGTGGTGTTGCATCTTGGCAGCGACTACAAGACCATTTAGTTAGCTGGATGTATGAACAAAATCGTCAATCTTTAGGTTTTGGCGGTATCCCAGGCGAAAGTGGGCCTTGGGCTACTTGGGCTAAACAAGTACAAAGCGAGTTACCCCATGCACTGTTTCACGCCTTTGCAAAAGAGGAATCTGCCATTGATTTTGCCAGACAGCAACGTCAGATTAGCCTCAGAGATTGGGTGGAAATTACAATAATTTTCCAATACTTACAACGAGGATTAGTTCACTGGTTTGACCAGCAAGCTTACAATGTGAAAGCCGGATCAAAGCTTTCTATTTCGACATATTTGACCTTTGCAGTGATCTGGAGTCAACTGGCAAGTGGTTTTAGTGAAAATATCACCTACAGTAATGCAGCCTCGCAGGTGATGTTACAAATTTTGCGAAGCTTTGCCCAGGCACAGTATTTTCCGTTATATGGCGGCATCTTTGCTTCTTTTTCTGGTAGTTACTTGCGCGATACCTTGAACTATCTCGATGAACCATTGCGGAGAGTCGAAGGTACACAAGAAAAAGCCAGAGTATTAACAATTTTAGGTTACTCACAACGGGCTTTGGGACAATATGACAGTTCAATTAACTTTCATCAACAGGCTTTAGAAATTGCTCGTCATGCAGGCGATCGCCCCTGTGAAATTGCTAACCTCAACCATCTGAGCCGTACTTATGTGCAAGAGCAAAGATATGCAGAAGCAATAGATTACAGTCAAAGAGCATTAATCATGAGTCGGCAAACGGGGGATAAAACAGGAGAAGCCTATGCTTTGGTAAACTTGGGTTACAGCGAAGTCATGCAAGCTCAACAACAAGAGCAAATAGAACCTGAAACCTATGAAATGCCAATTAACTATTTGCAGCAAGGTTTAAAACTATCAGAACAATTAGGTGATGTGCAAAGTAAAGCTTTGTGTTTAAGTAGTTTAGGTATTGCTTATTTAGTCATTGGAGATTCACAAAACGCTATTAAAAATTTAGAAGAAGGCTTTAAAACAGCACAAATATCTGGTGATTTATATCTCCAAGGATTAAATTTAGCTAATTTAGGTGAAGCAAATTATAACTCAGCAAATTTTGCCAGAGCGATTTACACAGGTTGTTTAGGAATGTATTTGTTAAACCAAATTGCTTCCCTGGAGTGGCTAAAAGTAGCGAAGTTATTAGCAATATTACAAGCTCAACTTGGGGTAGAAGCTTTCCAAAACGCATTGCAGCAAAATCGCCCGAAAATTATTTCTGTAATTGGTGTGGATGGGTACGATTATATTCCACAGTTGTTAGAAGAATATAGAAGCCAGATGTAATGCGATCGCTTTAAAAGCGATCGCACGAGGGCTATTGGGAGCATCCCAAATGTTCAAAAAACCCGCCTCATAGCTCTAGTCTGCTTTAAGCAGACTACTTGATTTTATGAAGTCGTCTGAAGACGACTTGTGCTATTAGCGGTATATTGAAAAAATTGGGATGCTCCCTTTGCGAGTCCTTGAACTATCCTGGTAAGCGATACATAATCACTTTCGCTTTCAAATCCTCTTCCACAAACACTAAATACTCACCATTGGAACGACGAAAAGCCCGAATTCCAAAGGGTATGTCAACCCACCCACCTTCCCCTGAAACTTCGGGGCCTGGTTTCAACTGTTGTACTTGTTTTCCTGTGGTGGTGTCGTAGACAAATACATCTTGGGTTTTACTGCTGACAGCAAATACTTTATTACCTGCTACATCCATTGCTTTGATGTGCAATTTGGGATCGCGTTTAACTTCGTATGGTAATGCTATGCGCCAGCGTATTTTTTTGGCTTTGCTCCAATTATCGTAGCGGATGATTTCTGTGCCAACCAATCCCCAATCACCATCAATGTTGGGGCGATCGCTTGTATAACCGCTTAAATACATCGCATCCTGTTCCGGAAAATATTTGATTCTGGTAATAGTTTTAAATGGTTGGGGCATGGTTGTCTTTTGCACAGTTTTGGTACTGTAAACTGGGCAACCATGAGCATTTAATCCACCAAAGCGATAATGTTTGATATAGCCGTCTTCTGCTGCTTTCCAAACATCTCCTTTGCTATCTATTTCCCAACCCCAAACAGAATCATCTTTTTCACCCGTAGCTTGATATTCGTTGGCTTGAGGTGAACCGTCGCCATTTGCATCAATCCATATCCAACTACTATTTGTCGGTTCGTTGGCTAGCCAGTCTTCTTTGCCTTTGCCAAATATACCGCAGGGAACGGCAATTTCTCCATCAAAACGATACGTTAATAAGCGTTCTGACATCATTTCTGAAGAGAGATATAACAAACGTTTTCCCTTCAGACGTCGGACAAAGGCTGCTGTGGGTGTGGTGTGTAGTCTGGCATCATTAGGATAGCGGAATCGATCTAAGGTGTAGCCTTTGTATCGCCATTCTTTACCACTACCTTTGCTGTAATCCATAATGAAATGCTCGTCTTTGGTAAAGACGTTGGCGCCATCAGTACCGACATCAGCATCAGCAGTATCTAAAAATTGTAAACCTAGTAATTGCCACTGTAATTTGCCAGATGGGGAGAGTTTGCGTAAGTCTACGCCGGAACGATTGAAACCAACGTTACTAACATAGATATTTCCGCCTGCATCTGTACCGACTCCACTCAAACCGTAAAATTTCAAATCTCCAATTTCGCCACGATTACCTGAATAAATGCCACCTTGAGTACCAAAAGTGCTTACTTGTTTGGGTTTATTGGTGATGTCGTATATTAATACTTGCTGACGTGGGCCATTGTCTGCAATTAACAATCTGTTTTTATTATCAACTGCGATCGCACTTGGTTGGGCAATACTTGCGATCGCACCAGGTAATTGCTTTCCGGTTGGCGAATAATGACCAATTTGGTTTTTATCTCGAATTACCCACAGATTTCCTTTTTTGTCAATAGCTATTTTGCTAGGATTAGTTACTTTAAAGCTACGTATTTCTTTCATCGTAGCGTTGTTGTAGACATGAACCAAATTGCCTGCTTTGTTACTTGCATACAACTGTTTTCCATCAGTTGCTAATCCTGTGACTTTATCTTTGGTACTAACTATTAACATGCTTTTATCCCAGCCGCGTCCTTGGGGAAAAGGTGCTGGTTTTCCAGATAAGTTATAGCGTCTGATGCAAAACCAATCTGTACCTTTGGGGGGGTAATCTTCTCCTGCTTTTCCTTCGGGAGATTGTTGCATCGCTACATACATATACTTTTGATCAACTGCGATCGCATCTCCTCCCATCCTTCCCCAGCCATGCAAGTCATCAGCTTTACCAATTACGTCTCCATTTTTGTAAATTCCTACTTCTCTTCCGGCTTCATCCCAATCTGTATTGGTGTAGACTGTACCATCAGGAGCCACATACATATCACTTATTTGGATTTGTACCCATTTGTCACCACCACCAAAGGAGTTACCTATCCAAGATGTTTTATAACTATTTGTCGCAGATATTGTGTAAGAGTTTGTAGCCGATGGTGTGAAAGTATCTGTTGCGGGTGATGTGTAAGTATCTGTAATCGGTGGTATGTATATATTTTTTGTAGAAGGTGTATAAGTACTATTCTCAGGTATGGTGTAGATTTTGATTGTAGGTGGTGCTGTGCCAATATTTGTTCCAGATGTCATTTTTCCGGTCAAATAGATGGCAATTAAAGTTACAGTTATAAATCCAGCAATGAAACTAAATAAGAACTTTAATCTCCTCTGACCTCGGAAATTACCTTTTATTATTAAGTTATTGAGTTTAAGAATTAAATCTTTTATTTTACTGAGTTGTTGGTAATATAGCTGACTAATTTGTCGTTTAAATTTATTTTTCATCGGTAATATGTATATTATTTTTCAATAAAAACTACTATGTTTGGATGATTGATTAAATATACAAGTAATTATATTTTGATTTTTGTTAAGAAAATATCTTTAGACTTGAGGTCGTTTATTCAGCCCTTTCAAGATGGGTAAAAATTCTCAAAACATTTCTTAAATGTTGGGATTTTCACCTTTGTGTCTTGGTGTCTAGCCTGCTGGTAGACACCAAGAAAAATAAATTACACTTAATTATTTTAGTAATTTATTATACTAACACTCAACCATATATATTTCGAGCTGATATTATACAACTACTTGATTACACATAATTATTGTTTTTGTTATTAACGCGATCTTCATTCATAAAACTAACCAAATTTTCAGTAAATATGGTTAATTTCATGAAAAATTTACAAAATCCACATTATATTTTAATTTTGGCTAAGAATTTATCGTCAGAATTCTATTTGCGATCGCAATCCGTGAGAACTCCGACAACTTTTGCGAAGTCGGGGTTCTTGTCTGTCACTAATGATTTACGAATACCATATATCTCTTCTAAATATTAATTTCAGCAACATCTAGGATAACAATAGATGCATCTTTGTTTATTAATTAAGTATTATTTCAGTTAAAAATTTTAGTTAAGCAGCTATTAATTACTTAAAAATATACTTTGTTTTCATGTTAGAGACAGGATTATATATGGTTTGATAGAAAGGGAAGGTATTTTTTGTTTCTTTAAGTTTTTACCCTCCTAAGAGAGAGGTTTAAAAAGCAAAAACATAGTAGTTTAGTGTAAGGATGCGGGGTTTTACGTCACATGCTTGACACCAAGGTAAAACCTCCACTGGCTTCTCTGTGAGCATAATATATTCACTTTGCGAGAATTAAAGATTTGGAATCAAGGAGGAGTATTTATATACATTAAAATTATATTTTTTCTAGAGATATATAAAGTTTATATCTTGAAAGTGTAATCAGGAACTTGATAAATTTAAGTAATACATTTTAGAGATTTTAATGTTTAATGGTTAGAAGATTTTTACGAATCATTTCTTGAGGGTACAGAGCAAGCAGATTTATCTGTGATGTCAATCCAAAATCTATAGACGCGATCGCAACTTCAAGGAAGATTAATCTAAAATCCAAAATTGTTTAACAACAAAGTGCTAATTGATGTGTTCTATCGAAAAATATAAATACCACAGCTATCAGTTTCCTGTTATTTTCAAATAAGGTGGCTCAAAAGCTGGTAAAACTAGATACAAATACAAGCCGTTCATGGTTAGGGATATAGACGTGACAGGTAACAAAATAAACAATAGATCATCTGCATATATTCTTTGTGTGGGAGTGGGTTGGTTTCCAACAACACCCGGAGGACTAGAAAGATATGTATATGAACTGACTCAAAAACTTGCAGAAAATCAAGATCAGATTGAACTATGTGGAGTAGGTTTACCGGACACCCAACTTAGTCTACCGATAAAGTTAAATAATTTGGGTTCACCAGATGGTCAGATTTGGAAACGGTTATGGTCAATTCGCCAAAATTTCCAAAAAACCAGAATGGGAAAACCAGATGCAATAAATTTGCATTTTGCTTTGTATAGCTTTCCCATATTAGATTTGTTACCCAAGGGAGTACCAATTACTTTTAACTTTCATGGTCCTTGGGCGTCGGAGAGTGAGCATGAGGTAGTTCATCAGCGATTAAGTGTTTTTTTCAAGCAGCGACTAATCGAAAAAAGAACTTATGATCACTGCGATCGCTTTATTGTTTTGAGTAAAGCTTTTGGTCAAATACTACACGAACACTATCAAATTCCTTGGGAAAAAATTTACATTATTCCTGGTGGAGTAAATACTGATCAGTTTCAGTCTAATTTATCACGTGCTGAGGCTCGCGCCAAACTTGACTGGCCACAAGATAGAGCAATTATTTTTAGTAGTCGCCGCTTAGTGCATCGAGTTGGAATCGACAAATTACTAGAAGCTCTGGCAATTATTAAACCAAGACTACCAGATTTTTGGTTAGCGATCGCCGGTCGCGGCCCAGTTCAAGCAGCACTACAACAACAAGCAACCGAATTAGGACTCAACGAACATGTGAAATTTTTAGGATTTCTACCTGATGAGGATTTACCTATAGCTTATCAAGCTGCTGATGTTAGTATTATGCCTAGTCAGTGTTTTGAAGGATTTGGGTTAGCAATCGTAGAATCTCTAGCCTGTGGTACTCCCGTTGTATGTACTCCAGTAGGTGGAATGCCAGAAATTTTAGAGCAATTTTCACCACAATTAATTACTTCTGGTGTAGAAGTTGCAGCCATTGCAGAAAAATTAGAACAAGTACTAACGGGGAAAATACCAACTCCTTCAAGAGAAGCGTGCCGTCAGTATGTTACTGCTAATTTTGATTGGTATAAAATAGCTCAAGATGTCAGGAAAGTAATATTAGCCTGACTACTTATTTATAATTATTCATTTATACAGCAAATAGCAGGTATAAAACTGCGATTTCAATCACAGGCAGGTTTTTTGAACATTTGGGATACTCTCAGTTACAGGGCTATTTCATTCTAGAAATAAACCAATACGGTTCAGATAAGACCATAATCCTTTGTAGAGACGCGCCATGACGCGTCTCTACAGGTCAATTTTTTTACTAAAAATCTTGAATTAAAGTTCACAGCTAATAGTTTAAGTCCGTAAAAACGGACTCGAACACCACAAAACAGTAGGGTTAAACCGACTTTTGTTATTAGCCTCAGAATAAATTCTGAGGCGGACTGAATGAGAATGAAATAGACCTAAGATTTGCCTTTGTCTCAACAAATATTATCTTTTATTTAGTCGCGCCTAAATAAGTTGCTAAAGCTTCAGAACCACCGATGTATTGACCATCAATAAACACTTGGGGAACAGTTGTTGCACCTGCGATCGCTTTTAAGGAATGAGTCGTAGCATCTTTACCCAAAACAATTTCTTCATAGTCTAAACCATTTTGCTTGAGCATTTCTTTGGCACGCGCACAGTAGGGACAACCAGGTTTTGTAAACAGAGAAACCAACTTCGGTTTAACTGCGCTTGGGTTAATATATCTCAGCATCGTCTCAGCATCTGATACCTTGAAGGGATCACCTGGTTCTTCGGGTTCGATGAACATTTTTTCAACAACGCCATCTTTTACTAACATTGAATAGCGCCAAGATCGTTTACCAAATCCCAGGTCTGATTTATCGACTAGCATACCCATGCCTTCTGTAAAATCACCATTACCATCTGGTATAAAAATTAAGTTTTCTGCTTCCTGATCCTTTGCCCATTCATTCATCACGAAGGTATCATTGACAGACATACAAACAATGTCATTTACACCACAATCTTTGAAAGTTTTCGCCAATTGATTGTAGCCTGGAACATGAGCTGATGAACAAGTGGGTGTAAAAGCCCCCGGTAGAGAAAAAACTACAACAGTCTTACCTTTAAATAATTCATCAGTTGTCACATTCACCCATTGATCATTGCGACGCAGACGAAAGGTGGTGTTGGGAACTCTTTTTCCTTCATTATTTGGCAACATAAGAAGTTTACTCCTGGGAAACTTGCTAACTAAAGCGTACTCATTATGAGTACATATGTCAAGTTATTCCTCTATCTTTGGTAGGGATGAATCAGTGATCAGTTACCAGTTAACTGTTAACTGATTAAGACTCTCGCCCCGAAGCCCAAGTGTCACGCCATTTTACAGTACCTTCACTAGCAATAACCCAGCGTCGAGAAAGTAGATTTTCCCGTAGGGGAGAACCTCCTTCGCGCCACATGGCATATTTGTAGCTGATTAGCTTACCAGCACTTTCATCAAAGGGAATTTCAGCAAACCAGGTATTGGAGTTGATATATTCTAGGGGGTAGGCTTTATCGATGTCCCAGTTACCAAGTTCGGGACAATCTCCTGTCACCACGATGGTTTCTCCAGGTTGAGTGCATACGCTATTGAGTTGTACTCTGACAATAGTTTGGCCTTTGACACGTTCACCGACATGACTGATGGCGATCGCTTCTTTGGGTGCAAGTTCCAAATTATAAATCTTGCCATCTTGAACTTCAAATTTGCGTCCGGTTAATAAACAAGTATGTTCCCGATCTGGTAATTCAGTATCAACTGCCTCTACAGTAACAGCATCACCTCTATTTAATGCGACAAAACAACGAGAGTCACGATAGCGGCGTACATAGCAGTAAACATCTGGTGTGATATATTTTTGCCATTGACTACCCATTGATATTGCTGGATTGAGACGGCGTAGTCCCGAAAGTTTGCGGACATCTCGATAGATGGGGGTATCAGTATCCCACGATTCCATCATCGAACGATTGTAGGGATCGTTGTTACCGTAGATATTATCATCACCGTTAGTATCATTATGCAGGTATTGTTCTGTACCATAAAATAAGCAAGGAATACCACGAGTAGTCATCAATAAAATCACCGCCAACCGCAAGATTTCGGGATCAGGGTTGATAGTTTGGAAACGATGCATATCATGGTTGTCGATAAAAGTGATGAGTTCGGTTGCACCGTTATAGCGATCGTCTAAATCTAGTACGTTCTGAACTAAGTAAAAGCCTTGTTCATCATACTTGGCTAGACTTTGGCGAATTGCCATACACAAGCCAAAATCGAGGATACTCATCCCAGAGTTGTTGACGAATTCTACAGCGCGATCGTCATTCGGATTGCTGTAAATCCATTCGCCAAAAATAAACACATCTGGTTTGTGATTGTACATCTCACCATTAAACTCTTGCCAAAACCAGATTGGCATATGTTTAACAGTATCTACTCGCAACGCATCCACACCCCGATCCAACCACTGTTTAATTGCAGACTTAATATAGTTGCGGTACTGAATATTGTTTTCGTTAAAAGTTGCTAGTCCTGATAATTCGCAATTTTGGACTTGCCAATCGTCTTCCCAATTGGTAACTTCACCGTAATGGTGATACCAATGGTCTTGGTCATCATTAAAATCGGCAATTTTTACTCCATCATCATATAATTCGCCCTTACTACCACCAGTGTCTGGGCTACTATGATTGCAGACAATATCCAACACTAGTTTCATATTGCGTTTATGCAATTCTGCAATCAGGCGATCGAAAACAGTGTTTTTCTGATCTTGAGTTTTGTTGAGAGAAGGATCATCATCAGCAGCAATGTAGCGGGGATTAATCCGTTTAAAATCTTTTGTCCAATAGCCATGAATAGCAGCACTTTCAATAAATAATTCTTCTACTTGTTCAAATAAGGGAGTTAACCAAACAGCAGTGACTCCTAAATTCTTGAGATAATCGAGTTTGTCAATCACCCCTTGCAAATCTCCACCCCAGTACTTACCCCATTCTTGACGATTGGGATCATGAAGTTCAGCATTTATCCCTTCGCTATTGTCAGGATCACCATCATAAAAGCGGTCAACTACAATAAAATAAAGTGTTTCTTGGCGAAATTCAATATCTCTGGTGTAGAGAAATTCCAAGTCAATTTCTGTCTCTGATGGTGGTGTTTGGACAATTGCTTCGACTTCTGCTGCTGGGTTTTCGACTTTGTATTGAGCATCTGAAGTTTGAGAAGGAGGATTTGCTACCATAGTAAGTTGATAAATTAATTAGAGTGATAACTAGATTTTCAAGAAACGCAGGTTTGAAAAAGTTAATTATTTGATTGTACGCTTCTTTCCATCGCAAGTATCTATTTCTTTATTCAAAAAATACATCTATCCTTAGTTAGGCTTTTTTAGAACTTGCGATAGATTTACGAATCAAGATTGATTGTATATATTGACTAGTTATTATCTATTATTTAATTCTTCCATGTTTATCTGAATAAAGTATTAGTTAATTTTGTCTATTATTGAGGCTAAAAGTTTAATTATTGTACTACCAGAGAATTAGTTTTTTGTTCACCGTTCTCTATGATCTCCCTTCACTCGTAAGTTCATAAATAAAATCGAATTACTATACTTTTATTTCTTCCCACAGACTCACTTAAAGTTAATTGAATTAATTAGTAAAATGGTCTATGATTCGCATTTAGTGATATATAGTATTCTTAAATCGTGAACAACGAGATCACCAACTTCTCGAAGAAGTCGGTGATCTCGTCTCTCAATTTTCACAACCTATTTAGGATTGCTGTATATAAAATATTAAACTCTTAAAATCTTTAGAGGGTAACAATTTGCTATTACAAAGTCCAATTATTGCATTCACAATCCTGCTATTAGTCATTTTCACCGTACCACCCATTTTTGAAAAGCTACGGCTACCCGGATTGGTAGGTTTGTTAATAGCAGGTGTATTACTTGGTGAGAATGGACTCAAATTACTGAACTCAGAATCTGAAACAATCAAGTTACTATCGGACATTGGTAAAGTTTACTTAATGTTTGTGGCAGGTTTAGAAATTGATCTTGATCAGTTTCGTAAAACTAGAAATCGCTCAATTGGATTTGGTTTTTTAACATTCTTAGCACCATTAATTGCTGGGATTGTTGTTGGCAGGTTGTTTAATTTTAGTTGGAATGCTTCTGTTTTAATCGGTTCTTTACTTGCTTCCCATACTTTGTTGGCATATCCAATTGTCAGTCGCTTAGGTGTAGTGACAAATGAAGCTGTGACAGTCACAATTGGCGCGACAATTTTCACTGATACAGGTGCTTTGTTAGTGCTGGCAATTTGTGTTGGCATTCATGGTGGAGAATTTACAGCCTTGAGTTTAATTACCCTTTTAGGGGGATTAGCTATTTACTCTGCTGTTGTTTTATTCGGTTTCGATTGGGCAGGAAAAGAATTTTTTCGACGTTCCGGGGATGAACAAGGTAATCAGTTTTTATTTATTTTGTTGGCATTATTTATAGCATCTGTTGGAGCGCAAGTAATTGGTGTTGAAAAAATTGTTGGTGCATTCCTAGCAGGTTTAGCTGTCAATGATGTTTTAGGACGTAGCCCTGTTAAAGAAAAAGTTGAGTTTGTGGGTAGTGTTTTGTTTATCCCTTGTTTTTTTGTAGACATGGGATTATTAATTGATATTCCTGCCTTTATCAAAACCCTTAGTTCAGTTTGGTTAGCTGCGGCAATTGTAGTGGCGTTGATTGGTAGTAAATTCATAGCTGCATTTCTAGCCAAATTATTATATCGCTATAACATACCAGAAATGCTGACGATGTGGTCATTGTCACTACCACAAGTAGCAGCTACACTAGCAGCAGCTTTAGTTGCTTATGAAACAGTTAACCCTGCGGGTGAACGGTTAATAAATGAGGGTCTATTAAATAGCATCATTGTCTTAATGTTGGTGACTGCGATACTTGGCCCAGTAACGACAGCACGATTTGCAACTAGACTAACAGTTTCCCAAACTGACTGGGCAAAAGATAAACTATCTACGTGGTGGCAAGGAGATAGTTGTGATGTGGATTTGGATGAACAAACCCAATATCCATTCACTGTTGTTGTTCCCCTATATAATCCCCAAACTCAGCGCTATTTGATCGAAATGGCTGCACTATTAGCGCGTCACGAATCAGGGAAGATCATTCCACTAGCGATCGCCAAAGGTCATGTGCAAATGGATGACCCGCGCTTAAAAATAGCACTTGATCAAAGTCAGCAACGTTTAAAAGATGTTTTAGCTATTAGCCAAGAATTTGATGTGGAAGTATCACCAGCAATCCGGATTGATGACGATATTGCTTTGGGAATTTGTCGTACTAGTCGCGAACAAAACGCCAGTTTAGTTGTCATGGGTTGGTCGCCTAATATGGGCATTCGCGCCCGCTTGTTTGGTAATGTGATCGATAGCGTGTTTTGGTCTTCTCACTGTCCGGTAGCCGTGACAAGATTGTTGAATAGTCCTACTACAATCCAGCGTATTCTTGTACCAGTGGGAGATTTGTCACGCCAAACCATAGGTGCTGTCAGATTTGCCCAAATTTTAGCGGATGCAAATCAAGCAGAAGTAGTACTCTTACATGTGAGCGATCGCAGAACACCCGCAATTCAAGTTGACAAGTATAAGTCCGAACTGTCTGGTATAGCTTCTGAAAGTAAATTACAAGTAAATACTGACATTCAAACCACTACTGGTGATAATGTAGCTAGGATAATTATTCGTGAAGCCAAAACATTTGATTTGGTAGTTTTGCGATCAACTCGTTATCGTACCGCCGGTGGATTAGCTGTCAGCGAAGTTACAAGCCAGGTGATTAAAGAGTTGACTTGCTCAATTGTATTGCTGGGAGAACCTCATTCTTGATTAGTTCAGTGGTTAGGGAAAGATCACTGTGCTATTCGAGGTTGTTGTTGCAATTGATACATGTGATTAAACAAATTCCAGCAATATTCTTCTGGTAATCCACAAGTAACAGCACCCCGGAGGACAATGTTGAAATACCAGTCATTAGGTGCGTGTTCTTTTGCTAACTTGTCAACGACTACGTAAGTACGGACACTTCTGTAAATCTGTTTTTGACAGTGAATGTCCACAAATTCGTGACGATAACCTCCACGGGGAACCTCTTCTCGTTCATCCAAGCGATCGCTAATTCGCCAAGGTAGTTGATAAAGCACACCATGCACAGTGCTAGCTGGATCTTGAATCACATCGAGTACACCACACTTGCGAAATACAGAATAGCGATAAAATCCCAGTCGATAGCCTTTGAGTATAGCAGGCCCAATTACATAACTGTGGGTATTTTCGCCAAGCGATCGCTTTAAATCAACAGGACACATACAAGAACCGTAAGCAAAATACAAAAACATTGGTTCTTGCTGTTGTTGTAGTCCCACGCTTATGTTGGCAGTACTGCTAGAATGCACCCAAGTATGATGTAAATTTCTACCCTGCTTATTCATTGATCTTTAAAAGTATCAACTACAATCAGTAATTATACTCTAGGTTAGCAATAGTATATCCTCAAATATATCTAAAAATCGATAGACAAACAGTATTTTCATCCCTGAATAACTGATAACTGACCTACCCCTGCGCTTCTTTAAGGAGCTGATTCCACGCTGCAACTACAATTTGTAAATTCTGCGGTAAGCGATTGTGAGAAATATCGTTGTATTGAACCGTACCATCATTATTAGTCAGAGTATAAATAATGTAATCAGCCGCACCAGCAGGCGCAGGATAACTGAGATTCTGAAATTCGTTGACTCCTTTGTTTTCTAGCAATTGCTGAAACTGTCGTAACTTCTGTAAAGAAACACGGTGAACACTACGTTCAGAATCATTAGCATCACCCATGCGAGTCCGAATCAAAAGTCCATCATCCAATAAAATAGTTTCGTAGGTTCTACCAGCAAAACCACCACTAGAAATTTGACGAAAAACTATCCCACTTTCTAAAAGCGGTGGTAATTCGCTAGTGGGAATTGGTATAGGTTTAAGACTATTATTACCAGTAATTTTACTAGCTTGTTTATCTAGCCTAATCGTATCTGGTTCACCAACTCGGTAAACCAAACGCTGTTGTCCATCGCTAACAGTTACTCGCCAACCAGGTACAATACTTGGCGCACATAAAATCAGTGGTTCGCTAATACCTAGACAACGATCTGGCCATTCTCGCCGTTGTGATCCAACTATCCGCAGTCGAGAAAATGGTACTCCTAACTCTTGTTCTGCATCTGCCAAAATAGCATCAGATATAGATTTCGGTAAAGTGCTACTACTTGCACTTTGATTTTGTCTGACTTGAGAACCATCACGATTAGCGCGATAAACCAAACGTTGTTTTCCTGCTTGCAAGTTTACTTCCCAAGCTTGCTGGGCGATCGCAATACAAACCTCATCACGACGTGGTAAACCTAAACAGCCATCTGTGGTAATTTGTTTAAAGTTAACAATACGTATTTTAGAAGTAGGCAACTTTGTAAGTTGGGATGCAGCACCCAAAACAGCATTTTTCACAGCAGTGGGTAAGTTTTTTGATTGGTTATTTACAGAATTAGCAGGATTAGCTAAACGTAAAGAACGCCCGTTACTATTAGTGTGATAAATCCAGTTTTGAGTCCCATTAGATACGATTAACCGCCAACCCGGAACCAAAGCTTGCGTACAAAGTTCATCTGGTTTAGCCAGTCCTAAACAACCATCTGACCAAGTTTGTTGATGATATTCAGCAATTTTCAATTTACTAGCTAAAACTCCCTGAGTGCGCGATGCATCTTGCAGTACAGCCCTTGCTACTGGTAAAGGTAAACCGTTACTTTTATGATTTATGTCTAAAATTTCATTTACTTTTTCTGGCAAAATATTTCTGGGAGCAGCAGTAGCACTCTTTAATAATGTAATATTGCTACCCACAGACAAAATGCCAGTTAATATCAAAGCGGTGAAAAATTTTATTTGTTTGGTGGTAATATAAGTTTTAATGGTGGTTTTCATGGGAAATATTGCCAAATAAATTCAATAATAGTTAGTTATAATCATTAGTCAAAACTTAACTAATGACAAAAAACAGAAATATTCAAAGATAAATCTATATATCACCCCATTACTGAGAGAATCAGAATGTTTATTAGGTGTTTTTTGTAAACACAGATATAAAACTGGATGGAAATAGCTTGAGCTTTTGTTCCTAAAAGAACACCAAAATACAAAAATGCGATCGCCTGCTATTCAACTAGAACATGATCTGGCAAATCAAATCTAATAGTTGTAGCCGCCCAGTCTTTGAGATCTGGCGCTAACAGGATGAGTTTTCGTAGGATTTCATCGTTTACCCACAGCACCAAGGGAAACTGAAACTGTTTAGCAAACTCATCGCGCATTAAATTGGTAGAAATGATGAGTTGATTAATTGCGACCACCGATTCTAAACCATGTACCATTAAAGCTTCGGGCTGGTTAGAACCAAGGGCGTTGGTAATAGTGGTATACAAGGTTTGGGCGGAAGCTGACAAAGATAATTCAGCGATCGCTATTGGTGAAAATTCATGTAACAAACTCAGTAAGTGCTGTTTTTTATCAGAGTTACAGCAAGCTAAAAGTAAGGAAAATTGATTTTTAGAAAGGTTAATCGCTTTTGCTAATCTGGCGATCGCAGTTGTAGTGCTTGTGTTATGACTTTCTGCCTCAATTAAACTGATCATTGCTTCACTTAAGTATATTTTTATATAGTTTTCTAAATCACCAGCAATACAGATGAGATAGGGAACTCTTAACAAGTTTTCACCTGACAATTATACTTACAGTAATTCTAGCAACTAGTCTAGTAGATCACCATATAATTACGGCTATCTTTAAGTAAAATTTGCTAGATATGAAGTTTTTGACTATATTAGCTTGATTTTTCACGTAAGTATAAACTTGTGAGTTACACAAATACCTGGCGAATAGAATTCGCGGCTACACAAACTAATAATCTAAGGGGCTACAGTCAAAGTCTTAACCAATCTTTGATTTCTTTAACTAACCATTGCTGTTCTACATCAGCTATTTCTGGACTAAATGCACCAAATTTGTATTTTTGAACTCCTGCTTCAATGCTAATCGCCATCAAGGGTCGATGATTCACAGAAATTGATTCACGATTGACACAGACATCGTGAATAGCTGAAGTATTTCCTCGCTTTCTGCGATAGCATTGACCAAATAATTCCCATTCCATGAAAAAATATTTATGATCAAAACGAATATATACTTCTCCAAAAGCAGGAAATATCAACATACTCAGCGGTAATAAACCAACCAGCCAATGAATTAATAAAAAAGGATGGAAAATGCCTCCTGTGAACAAAAGCAGAATTCCATACCATAAACTTACAAAAAATAATAAAAAACTATCAGAAGATTGTATTCCTCGTGCTGGAATTTTAATTGCTAGATAATTAGCTGTTTTTTTAAGATGAATCCGGCTACCATGAGGTTGAGAAACTATACCAGGAGAGTGAGTGGTTAGACGACTGTTGAGAACTTCTAAAGCTTGACGCGCGGTGTTAAGCCTTTGTTCAACATCTGGTTCGGTGACGGTTTCTAGCCAACGCAGAAAATGAGGACTTAAATTAGTGCGATCGCTAAAATGAATCCGCATATTTCGCTGTGGTAAATCGGCGGGAGAAGTACCTGTAACTAAATGAATTAATGTTGATCCCAAAGCATAAAGATCGGAAGCTGGAACTGCTCGACCACCAAATTGTTCGATTGGTGCATATCCATAAGTCCCCACTACTGTAAAAGTAGCTCCTTGGGCTGTGGCTCGGTCTTGTACAGCACCAAAATCAACCAGGTAAACTTGTTGATCTTCACCCAAAATTAAATTACTTGGTTTAATATCCCGATGTAGTACATGGGGAATTAATGAGTGCAAATAAATCAGAATTTCTAAAACATCAGAGGCAATTTTGCGGACTTGTTCTTCAGTAAATTTTTGTCTTTGATTGAGTAATTCCTTCAGAGATGAACCAGGAATATATTGTTGAACTAAAGCAAACCAGAGAATACGATCATCAATCGAAAAATAATCGCGGTACTTAGGAATACGAGCATGGTTTAGTTGTTTGAGAACATCTGCTTCTCGCTCAAACAGTTTCAAATCATCCCAATGTACCTGATCACCAAACGCTAAAAACTTGACTATGACTAATTCTGCTGGTTGAGTTGCGAGATCCTCAGCTAACCAGGTTTGACGACCTGCATTTTGTCCCAATTTTTGTTTGAGTTGGTAGCGAGACTCTTGTGGAGTCGCTTCGCGAACGCGCAATATTTGCCCCGCCTCAAGCATGGATAAATACTCCAGTCAAACGATTTAATATCAATGTAACAAGTTTTTAGAAATTTAATAGTAAATACACTGAATATTGGTTATCTTAGATCTTGCACCTACCCCCTATCCCGCCAAAAAATAATTTGGCTAATAGTTAAAGTCAGATTTATCTGACTAGTAGTTTGTCAAATTTGAATTAAGGGTTTGTAGTAAGCAATGCGCGTGTTTAAAAAAAAATAAGGATTTAATACCAATTAAATATGAAGCTGCACATTATTTTAACCCCTCCCAACCTCCTTTCAAGGGTAGGGGTTTTGTATTCGGTCATTTTTTGACTATTTCAGCCGATTTAAAAATCCTGAAACAACCAAACCACGTTAAGCAATTGAGAATTTTATCAACTATTTTCGAGATTTTAAAACCCCTACCCTTGAAAGCTCCCAACCTCCCCTTGGTAAGGGGAGGTGCCGAAGGCGGTGGGGTTCTTTCTATGCATCTTCATATGAAAATGGTATAAGTCCTTACTACGAAGTTTCTTATCCATCAATTTAAACTTGACATAGTGCTTGAACTACCCCACCACAATTAAACTAGTGTGACGTACTCCACACATTCCCATACGCTTCTTTAGTGCTTTTTTATGTTTATTTTTGAAAACTACACTTTTTTTACAGCCTAATATTATTTAAAATAATAGTTTGGCTCATCGCAAACAACAAAAACTTATCTTTTATCCTTAATTTGAATTTCTAATCAATCCTCATCTTGCTTTTTCATACTTTTTCAGCAAACCCTAATTTACACTTAAATTTAAAGTATAATTTAAAACACCATTACCACTTGTTTGCTGAGAAGAAGTAATACCAGGACCGCTCAATTCTACAGTTATTCCAGATGATGCAGGAGCATAGCGTCCCGAAATTTCAACTACATGTTCTCCAGGTGATAGTAAAGGTGATAAATTAATTTCCGCTTGGCTACCATTAAGCCGTTTTACAACTTTACCATTGAGAATAATGTCACCATTTAATTGGCTACCGTTCGTATTAATCCGCAAAATGTGGGGTTGACGAAGATCAGTAGCACTCAAATTGACTGAACTTGTTTGGTATCCAGAAGAATAGCTAGACTGCTGACTAAAAGTGCTGGAGTTTCTCATATCATCACTATTGCTGTCCACATGAACAGAAGAGGTTTGGATGTTGACGAAATTCTGAGCTAATGCTGCGGAAACAGTAGCGATCAAAGCTAAACAGCAGGCCAGAAATAATATCTTTTTCATGGCTGAATGTGGGTAACAGCAGGTATGCAAATCACCTATCTGCTTAAATACTGATAGAAAACTTGGTTTAAACTAAATAGCAAAAAAACCGGGTCTTTAACAATAGAGCGATCGCACTTAATTCAAACCTATCGTAAAAAACCCAGTTTATACTTTAACCAAAACATTAATTAATCCGAAGCTCTCTCACTAGAAGACTTCGGAAAAGTTAATATTTGAATTCGTATCCTCTTGAACACTTTTATCGTTGAGGAACACCAACACCATTAAGAAAGTTTGGATCAGCAGCAGGGTTGTATACATTGACTGGAACATGAACTTTCACACCGACATCTCCTTTACCAGGAGTGTTGCTGGTTGCACCTCCACCTACAACTTGAGTGCTATTGCGGTTTTGCTGAGTAGGATCACTACCATTTTGAACTTGAGTTCCTGTATTGGTAACACTGTTACCTTGGCACTCTTCTCCAAATTGTTGATCTACATTATTGTTTTGTTGAGCTGGTGCTTTGGAACCGCTAATTCCTACTTGTACTGAGACATCAGTCGCAACACAACCTAATGCCGAAGCAGGACGAGTAAAAGCAGGAGCGAAAAGAGGAGATACTACTGTTAATGAAAACAAACCCAAAGAAAGAAATTTGAAATTCATGATGATTTTAACCTATTGAACTATTTACATGTAGATGTGGTTGTAGAACTGTAAGTACGGTTATGCCCATTGTTGGAGCTTTGTACACTTTGTTGTGACCAAGTTCTGCCGCTACAATAGCTCCGTGTGTTGTTAGGGACTTTAACAGTCGGAACAGTGTAGATACCATTTTTTTGAACACGTACTCGAGAATTAGGCAAGCGGAGGGGATAAACGCTTGTTGTTGGTCTGGAATTATTTCTAATCGTAATACCGTTGTTTGTATCAACAATTACCCTACTATTGCCGTTTTGAATGTCAATGTCTCCTGCTGTGGCTATTCCGGCAGGTAATACCATCAGCGCAGAGATTGCAAGTATAGAAATCGAACGTTTAACAGGCATGGCGTGAATACCTCACATATTCAGAAAAAACCGATTTTTTGCTTTACCAGGAGTTCGGTTAACCTTGGTTTTAACTAAGCTGGCGTTGCTTGGATTACAGAATAATTCGCTTTCAAGAATAGACAACGCCTCATAACTTAAACTCATGTAGGCTTGTACAGTTAATTTTAACGGCAGTAGCCGTTAGCTATCTTCAGCGCATCTTGAACAGAAAGCTGGTTGGCATTATTTACAACTGTGTTGAACTCACCAACAGCAACTCCTGTTTGTTGAATATTCTGGTTGGAAACCTGTACATTACCACCAGGTCTACAGTAACCATTACCTACGCTGTTTGAGTTTTGGATGCTCTGCTGATTAGCATTGTTAACAACTGTATTGCCACGACCAGTTGCAACACCAACTTGATCAATATTTTGCTGATTACCTTGAAAATCTTGAGCAAAAGCAGCAGAAGGAGCTATAATGAGAGCAGTAACTACTAAACCGAAAGTTTTAACTTTACTAAACATATCTAGTTGACCTCTTGTGTTGTTGTGTGTTTTTGATTTTGACGGGGCGTTGCTTAACGAAAGTTGGCAACGCCTCTTGATTTAAGCCAGTTTTGATTTTTGGGTTGAATATTCACCTCTGAGCATTATTCCGCTTGTCAACTTCGGTTAACCGTTAGTTGCAATTGGTTATGCCATTAGCAATCTCATTAGCTGTTTGTTGAGCCAGTTGACCACCAACGTTAGCTACAGTATTAACTACACCAACAGCAGCACCATTTTGGGAAAGGTTCTGATCAGATATTTGACCATTGAAGCTTGCTTGGCAAGAAATACCATTTTTAATCTTAGTAATGCCTTGGACAGTTGTTTGTGTAGCATTGTTAACAATGGTACTAGCAGTACCGACAGCCGCACCATTTTGAGTAGTACTTTGTTGGCTACTTTGAACATCAGCTAAAGCCGCACCAGGAGCAACCATCAAACCAGCAGCCAGTAAACCGAAAGCAAAAGATTTCTTCAACATTGTTTTAGACCTTTGTGTATTGTGTGTGTTGTTGTGTGTTGTAATTTTTTGTCGGGGATGCGCTCTTACTACCATCATCCCTTTAGATTCAATCAAACTTAATAGCAGTTGTGGATACCGTTAGCAATTTCGGTTGCGTTTTGCAAAGCACCTTGGCTAGCTTGGTTGACTACGGTGTTAGCAGTACCAACAGCAGCACCGTTTTGTTCTAGGTTTTGACCAGAGTATTGAGCGTTGTAGCTACCACCATGACAGGAAGCACCATTCTTAATCTTGGTGATATCTTGGATATTTGTTTGAGTAGCGTCATTCACAACTGTGTTACCAAAACCAGCAGCTGCACCATTTTGAGTCGCATTTTGTTGGCTACTTTGAACATCAGCTAAAGCCGCACCAGGAGCAACCATCAAACC
>NZ_JCACKS010000258.1:29453-30430 GCF_059505505.1 Pelatocladus sp.
ATTTCTTCAACATTGTTTTAGACCTTTGTGTATTGTGTGTGTTGTTGTGTGTTGTGTGTTTTTAGCTAGAGAATTTACACCTTTGACTCTTCGTTCGGTTATTTACTTATGACCTTTAGAAGTTGTTTTTGGTTTCTCTGTCGTGTTTTTGTTTTGTTAATGAAAGCTACAAAGTCCAATTTCTTCATTCCGGATTCGTCTAAAAGATTTTTGGGAAAAAGTTTGGTTGAGCTTTGTCTACCCTCAGACAGAAGGGGGATAGAGGCTAGGGATGAGAGACTTAGAGATTTGAGAAAGAGCTTTCTCAAATCTTTAAGACCCAGTTATCAAAGTTTTCGTCCTTTAACTTCTACCTCAATCTCTTGTCAAAATTTATTTTGCAAGAGATGTGAGGTGGTAGTCAACCTCATACTTAATATTTTTAACCAAAGAACTTGGGTGTAGTCAAGAGCTGGGTTAAATTTTTTAGCCACTAAATTTTTTTGATGCCAGCTAGATTTTTTTGATGTTAGGATCTACGACTAAAGGTAAATCAAAAGTGCTGTGGCTGTGAAACGGAAAGCAAAACCAAACATCGCTTTTCTGCGGGAGAAAGCAGGGCTAACTCAGCTGGAGTTATCGCGTCTTGTGGGCGTGACAGAAAGCACTATTCAAAATTGGGAAAGTGGTAGAACTGGGACAGAACAGATAGAAAGAATCATTAAGTTTTGTAAAGCACTCAATTGTCAAGTAGAAGATTTAATTGAGTATGCAAGTACAACACAAGAGCCAGGGACAAAGCCTAGTTCCCTGAGCGATATACATAATATGTTGGGGACAGATGAACCTTCATCAACTTCCAGTCCCGACACACAAAATGATCAAAAGTGGCAAGACTCAAGAGTTAAGGGTCAATAGTCATTAGTTAATAGTCATTACTTACATGAACTACCTACGCACTCCGCTTGCGCTACGTGCGAGGTTTCTGACGCTTCAAC
>NZ_JCACKS010000259.1:0-29757 GCF_059505505.1 Pelatocladus sp.
ATTGGTTTACCCATTGTTGTTACTGTACTTCACTAGATTAAGAAACGCTATAGCATTGGTAGATATTTTACAAGCTAGAACACCTATGAGTTCAATTGGCGCTTTTCTAATCTGTTTTCTAAATGCATTAATACTTTTAATAAAATCTTTAACGTTGGTTAATCCTTGATTGGCAAATGGTTTTAAATCTGATGGAATAATTAGATAATCTGCGGCTATCAAGGCAATTTTGGCATACAAATTTAAAGAAGGTGGAGTATCAATCAACACAACATCATATTCATTTTTTACTTCCTCTAGTTTGTCAATTAGTATTAATCTGCTATACTCAAGTGCGTTCAATTCTGTTTCTTGTCTTATTAAATCAATGTGTGCAGGCACAACATTAATTTCAGGATTGCTAAAATTGGATTTTCTAGCAACTTCTGCGATAGAATAAAAGTCTTCTGATGATAATACATGAAAAATATTAGAATCTTTTATATCATCAAATTCTTCATCGTCAAATTTAACTAAACCAGTAGCAAATGTAGTGTTAGCTTGACTATCTAGATCAATTACTAGGACTCTTTTACCTCTTTTCCTGATAGCAGCTGCTAAATTAACTACGGTAGTTGTCTTACCTACACCACCTTTGTTATGGTAAACCGCAATTATTTTCATTGAATGTTGCTCCTTGATTGTCATTGAAATATTATTGGAAATAACTGAAGCTTTAAAGTTATTTAAAATATCTTTGTTATTCAAATTTTCTCTACCAATTAATTTTTTAATTTCTTCTATTTTTGTATTTATTTCTTTTCCCGAACAGGAAAAAACTAACTGAATATCATATAGTAATTTTTGATAAACTCTGATTTCTTTGCCATTGGTTAACAAACCATATTGCACATTCAAGCTTGTTAAATAATGCCTGAGTCTGGGAACGTGATTATTTAAGTTCTGTTTAGGATGCTTGGCCTCCATAACCACACTTAGTGGTGAGTTAGCATCTATAACGAAGGGAAGGGCTTGTGCAGCAAATGCTAGGAAGTCTAAGCGTATGCTACCAAGTGCAACCTCTTGATGCCAGGTGTCTGGAGTATAACCAAGCTGTGGTAGCAAATATTGCACTATGAGTTTGCTTTCAACTTCGCTTTCGTTACGGCACAGATCAGGATCAAAAGGCAAATTATTTACCTCTAAAAAATTTAGTTCGTTGTAAAATACACACGTTTGATTATGCCATACTATTACTGATTTAGTTTTAGTATAAATATTATTTAAGTAATTGTAAAACAATGAGATATATAATTAGAAAATTTTGCTAATACATATTCTGAAGATATACATATTATTTAGTTAGATAATGGCGCTTAGGGTAAACGCATCTAATTTCTGAAATGACTTATCCGTAAGCCTTTAAAGCAACTAAAAAGTCTCAAAACGTTAGCGTGTTTGCAGCAGGGTAAAAATTTTATGCAAACCCCAACGGTTATGTTAGAAAAATCTAGAATTTTTCCGAAAAAGTGCAGCAGAAAATCTCACAAGTCGTAATTTCATCAAAATCTTTAATTATGATAGGACTTTCGCATGGACTTGGTGTACACCGTAGCCTTGCCAAGGGGGGATGAAATGTAACCAAAGCCAGATCCGGCATTTATGCAGAGAATCAAATGGTGGAGGTCTCACCAGAGCGCCGCCGCAGATTCTTTAATGCCATTGAGGGCGGTGGATATCAAATTAACAAAGCTGTACGCGAACTGTGTGTGTTTGCCCGACAAGATTTGGGCAGTGACCCCCCTTTTTCCAACTTAGATCTCATTAGTTGTCGGAATGTACTGATTTATTTGGACGAAACGTTGCAAAAACGGATACTGCCCATCTTTCATTACAGTCTCAACCCGACTGGCTTTCTGCTGCTAGGGACTTCAGAAAGCGTAGGTAATTATTTGGAGTTGTTTACTCTGATTGACAGAAAGTATAAAATCTATGCCAAGAAGCTAACTGCAACTCGTCCAATTTTTTCGTTCGTTACCAGCAATTATCCGATCGCAAAACTGGACGAACCTAAGCCTCGCAATGAGAATCCATCGAATGAGTTTGATTTAGAGAGAAAAATTGACCAACTGATTTTGAATCGCTACGCCCCAGTGGGTGTGGTGATCAACGACAAAATGGAGGTGCTGCAATTTCGGGGAGAAATCGATCTCTACCTCAAACTTTCACCCGGCAAACCGAGTGTCAATTTATTCCAAATGGTGCGCTCCTTCTTGCTCGTCGAGTTACGCGCTACAATTTATCAGGCACAACGGCAAAAAATTCTAGTTAGAAAGGAAGGGTTACGGATTGAATCGGGCGCTCAATCAAGAATCGTCAATCTTGAGGTGATTCCCTTCCAGCCTGCCACTGGTGAAGAACTCTACTTTCTGGTTTTATTTGAAGAAGCTCTACCCACAGTTAGCAACCTTAGCATGGTAAATCCTGAGAGCCACGAGACGGGAGATTTAGAGCGTGAGATTGTTCGGCTCAAGCAGGAACTCGCAACCGCCAAGCAAGAGCGAGCTGCGACTCAAGAATATCTGCAAGCGCTGATCCAAGAGCAGGAACACATCAATCAAGACCTAAAAGTTGCCAATGAAGAAATCCTCTCTAGTAACGAAGAGTTGCAAAGCACCAATGAGGAGCTAGAAACTGCCAAAGAAGAAATTCAGGCAACCAACGAAGAACTCAACACAACCAATGAAGAACTTCGCTCTCGAAATACAGAATTACACCAAGTTAACAACGATCTCACGAATTTGCTTGCCAGTATCAATATTCCCATTTTGATATTGACTTCGGATTTATGCATTCGACGTTTTACGCCAATGGCGCAGCGGCTTTTCAATTTAATTCCCACCGACGCTGGACGACCACTCAGCGACATCAGAGCGAATCTCGATATTCCTGACTTAGAAACTCTCATTTTGGAGGTACTCGACACACTCAGCATCAAAGAATTAGAAGTCCAAACCCTGGGGGGACATTGGTACAACCTCCGCATCCGTCCTTATCGCACCACAGAAAACCAGATTGACGGTGTAGTGTTGGTGTTAATAGATATTGATGTTCTTAAACGCAATACAGCAAAATTAGAACAAGCCCGCAATTACGCTGAAGCAATTGTGGAGACGGTACAAGTGCCGTTAATCGTGCTTGATGTTGATTTGCGGGTGAACAAAGCCAATCGCTCGTTTTATGAAACATTTCAAGTTTCACCATCAGAAACAGCGCAATCTCTGGTTTTTGAACTAGGGAACGGTCAGTGGAACCTGCCTGGATTACAACAGCTCCTAGAAGATATTCTTGCCAACGATACCAGTATTCAAAAATTGGAGATAGAGCATTGTTTTGAGCGGATTGGGCAAAAAACCATGTTGCTCAATGGTTGGAAAATTATTCAACAGGGAAATGCTCAAATGATTTTGCTGGCGATTGAAGATATCACCGAGCGCAAGCAGTTTGAGTTAGAGCGATCGCAGCTATTAGCACAGGAGCAGTCAGCTCGTCAACAGGCGCAAATCGCCAACCAAGCTAAAGATGAATTCCTGTCAAACCTCTCCCATGAACTTCGTAACCCACTTAATACTATACTGGGTTGGGCGCAACTCTCCCGCACCCGTGATTTCGATTCTTCAGCAGCCACTCGTGCCTGGGAAGTGGTGGAGCGGAGTGCTAGGGTGCAAGCTCAGTTAATTAATGATATGCTGGATGTTTCGCGGATTACGAGTGGAAAGCTTCATTTAAACACTCGTCTCATCGATCTAGTTTCAGTAGTGAATGCTGCAATTGAGTCTATCCAATTAGCAGCAGAGGCGAAAACCATTCAAATTGTTTCACACTCTTCCCCGGCGATAGTTGTCGGAGATTTTGATCGCTTACAGCAAGTTCTGTGGAATTTACTTTCTAACGCTATTAAGTTCACTCCATCCGGTGGGCGAGTCGAAATTACGCTCGAACCTATAGATACTCACGCCCAGATTCGAGTCAGCGACACAGGAATTGGCATCCCGGCAGACTTGCTGCCGCATGTGTTTGAGCGTTTCCGCCAAGGAAATTCCAGCAGCAACAAAACGAGTCAGGGACTTGGATTGGGCTTGTCAATTGTCCGTCATCTTGTCGAACTTCATGGTGGAACAGTTCAAGTGCAAAGTCTAGGTGAGGGACAAGGAACCACGATCACCTTCAGGCTGCCTCTGCGCTCAATGCCACCGGAGATTACTGCACCAACTTATTTAGAGCCAAGCGTTTTGTCAGGGACTGTGGATACATTAGATGATAAAAATCCATCCCTTACCCTTAAAGGATTATGCATCCTGGCTGTAGATGATCAAGCTGATAGCCGCGACTTAATCAAGTGGATGTTAGAAAACTCCGGGGCTGAGGTAGTGGTTGTGACATCGGCAAGAGAAGCGATCGCTGCTCTAACTGAATCTCCTGGCAGATATGATGTGCTTATAGCAGATATTGGGATGCCAGAGGAGGATGGTTACTTCCTGATTCGTCAGGTGAGAGAGCTTGACGCAGAAGCGGGAGGACAAATTCCAGCAGCGGCAATCACTGCCTATGTCAGCGAGCAAGAGCGGCAAATGGCAATTGATGCTGGGTTTCAAATGCATCTGGCTAAACCGTTTGACCCTAATCAATTGGTATTAATGATTGCAAACTTAAGTGGATGAGTCACAGTATGACGCTTCGATGCCTTCACAACGGCTAAAAGCCAAGTACGAACTTCCTCATAGCTTTTAAATCTTTCTGGCTATGACAATTCTTTTTTGATTAGCGATCGCACATCCAATGGAATGCTTTTTGATCGTCCTGGACTCTTTTTTTGTTCCAATAGGCGGTTTAATCCTAGAGCCAATTACCAATTACCTTAAGTTGTATACTCGGCGTTAATCTTCACATAGTCATAACTTAAATCACAACCCCAAGCTTTACTGGAACCATGACCACTGCCTATGCTTACAGAAATTAATACGGTATCTTCTTTGAGATACGCACCCGCAGCAGCTTTTTGTAGATATTGACTTGCTGCTTTCCTGTCAAAAGCTAGGGGTTGACCATTTTCCATCATTAAAAAATTACCTAACTGAATTCTTAGATTTTCTTGTTCAAAAGGTACGCCAGCACGTCCCGCAGCCGCCGCAATCCGTCCCCAGTTAGGATCGTGTCCAAAAATCGCAGACTTGACTAAAGAAGAACCAGCAATAGTTTTGGCAATTTGACGCGCTGCTTGTTCATCCTGGGCGCCACTTACTTGCACTTCCACCAGACAAGTTGCACCTTCGCCATCACGGGCGATCGCTTTTGCTAAATGCTGACACACTGCTGTTAACATCGCTTCTAATTTTTCGGCTTCGTGTCCCATTTCGGTAATTGCTGGAGTGCGGGATTCACCGTTGGCAAGGGCGATTAAGCTATCGTTGGTACTAGTATCACCATCAACGGTAATCGAATTAAAACTTCTATCAGCAGCCCTACTCAACATTTGCTGCCAAAGATGAGGGGAAACGGCTGCATCACAAGTGACAAATGCCAGCATGGTAGCCATATTCGGATGAATCATCCCAGAACCTTTGGCAATACCACCAATTCTGACTGGGCGATCGCTTATTGTTGTTTCTAGGGCAATTGATTTTGGTACTAGATCTGTAGTAATGATGGCACCTGCGGCAGCATCGGAACCACTATCAGACAGTGCTGCTACTAGTTGGGGAATTCCAGCTTTGAGTTTATCCATCGGTATACGCTGCCCAATTACCCCAGTCGAAGCCAGTAGGATAGAATCACTGCGGAGATTTAAGGCTTGAGCGATCGCCATCGCCGATTCTAGGACATCCAACCAACCTTGCTCACCTGTTGCAGCATTTGCCTGTCCGGCGTTGCAAAGAATCGCACGGGCGTTATGTTCTGCTTGCAGATGTTGGCGACAATAATCTACACATGCTGCTCTGACTTGAGTCGTTGTAAATACCCCAGCAGCGATCGCTTCTACGTCTGACACTATCAACGCCAAATCTGGCAATCCTGAAGGTTTCAATCCCGCCTTAATTCCAGATGCCCGATACCCTCTCGGTGCAGTCACACCACCAGTAATCTCATGCCAGTCTGCCATGATTTCCCCCTTGCAACTATTACTCGGCTGACTGGCGATTATACCAAGGATTAGTCCTTTGTCATTTGTTATTTGTCATTTGTAACAACTAGCAACTATGTGATTAATGACCAATAACAAAAAAAATAGAGAGCCACTTGGGCAGCTCTCCAGATCATCAGGGTGCATCTACATAACACAGTATACCATTTTCGGGGTGTGGGGCAATACACCTTAATTAACTTCTTTTGTTTTTGGTTAAATAACCGTATGTAGCAAAGATAATAAGCAAAAACCAGGAAAAATATTTTTTGTTGCTAGTTATTGAATCATACTGCGATCGCAACAGATAAAAAAAAAGAGAGCCTTTTGGGCAGCTCTCCAGATCATCAGGGTGCATCTATATAACACAGTATACCATTTTCAGAGTGTGGGGCAATACCCCTTATTGAATTTTTTATCAAAGTTTCCTGAAAAATCTCCGTAAATGCACTATTGAGGAGAACAACAGTTCGTTTTGCCATTCTAGTTCTTCAAAGATACGTAGTAAATAACCTGGGTAAAAATTCATCAAATAAAAATTAAACAAAAAAACAGAGAGCCACTTGGGTAGCTCTCCAGATCATCAGGGTGCATCTAACTAGCACAGTATAGCATTATTGGCATGAGGGGCAACACCCCTTTTTTAAAAAATTTTTTGGGATTGGGGATTGGGGATTGGGGATAAGGGGTAATGGGGATTGGGTAAGAGACTTGTTAAATTATTCCCCTTTGTCCCCCTTATGCTCCTTGTCCCCGATTCCTGATCCCCAATCTCCAACTTACGCATTCAACTTTTTCTCTACCAATTGGTTAGTCAACTTGGGATCGGCGCGTTTGTTGGTCTTTTTCAGGACTTGTCCCACGAAAAAGCCTTTGAGATTGACGTTACCGTTGCGGTACTTCTCTAATTCTTTGGGATTTGCAGCAATCACTTCATCAATGATGGGTTCGAGGACGCTGGGGTCACTGATTAACTCTTGACCTGCAAACGCTTTTTCCGGAGAAATACCACTCAGCAAATCGGGCAATTTTTCTTTAGCTTGGGCGTTGCTAATTTTACCCTTTTCAATTCGACTGATGACGTCGGCGAGATTGACAGGAGTGAGGGCGATTTCGGTGATGCTGAGTTTATTTTTGTTGAGATAAGCAGCGATATCTTGAGTAATCCAGTTAGCAGCAGCTTTGGGGTTAGCACCAAGAGCGATCGCACTTTCAAAGTACTCAGCAGTAGGGCGTTCCTCAGTCAAAACTCGCACATCGTAGGTTGAAAGACCCAACTCATCTTCATAGCGACGGCGTTTTTCGGCGGGAAGTTCCGGTAATTCAGATCGCCATGTAAGTAATTGTTCGTCTGATACTTCTATTGGTGCTAAATCTGGTTCTGGGAAGTAGCGATAATCGCTAGAACCTTCTTTAATCCGCATACTAATTGTGCGTTGAGCGCCTTCTTCCCACAAGCGAGTTTCTTGGATAATGCGTTCACCCGCTTCTACGGCTGCAATTTGGCGTTCAATTTCGTATTCAATCGCCCTTTGGATGGCGTTGAACGAGTTCATATTTTTAATTTCTACTTTCGTGCCAAATTTTTCTTGACCGACGGGACGCACGGAGATATTTACATCACAGCGCAGTGAACCTTCTTGCATATTGCCATCACTGACACCGAGATAACGCATGATCCGGCGTAACTCTTGAGCGTATTCAGCTGCTTCTTGTCCAGAACGTAAATCTGGTTCGGAGACAATTTCTACTAACGGCACACCTGCACGGTTGTAGTCTACCAAAGAATAGGAGGAACCAGAAAGGCGATCGCTACCTGCATGTACTAATTTCCCTGCATCTTCTTCCATGTGCAGACGAGTAATCCCAATTTTTTTACGCACAGGATTACCATCTGCATCTACTAATTCAATTTCTATCCAACCATGTTCGGCAATGGGTAGATCATATTGAGAAATTTGATAATTTTTAGGAAGGTCAGGATAAAAATATTGTTTGCGATCGAACTTGCTATACTCAGCGATTTGACAATTCAGCGCCAAACCTGCTTTAACGGCGTATTCTAGAACTTTTTCGTTGAGTACAGGTAATACACCAGGCAAACCCATACAAACGGGGTCAATATTGGTATTAGGATTAGCCCCGAATTCTGTGGAACTAGAAGAGAAAATTTTAGTTTTGGTACTCAGCTGACAATGGGTTTCTAGACCAATAATCGCTTCGTACTCTGTTTTTACAGTCGTAGCAGCAGTCATAAAAACACAAATTATGGTTAATGCTCGTTCAGGCTACTATTTTAGACTGGGATGGACTGTGCTTGAATACGGTTTTTTGGTAGAGCAAAGCGTACTATTGGTTCACCATATTAATTTTGATGGGTTCGTAGTGAGCGCTTAAGCGCTCATAGATATAGAGGACTTTAGTCCTCACTACAAACCAGTGTGATCGCACCCGACAAGAAACTTTGGTTTAGGACTAGCGATCGCCCAACAAATCGCAATGTAAGTCAATGCATTAACAATGTAAGTCAATACATTAACAATGTAAGCCGATACATTAACAATGTAAGCCGATGCATTAACAATGTAAGCCGATACATTAACAATGCAAGTCGATGCATTAACAATGTAAGTCGATGCATTAGCATTGCAGCTTGTTACTCAAATTTGCCACTCAAGATAAACTTCCTGCTTCTTGTGCTAACAAAAATTGTTTGCGTTCAATACCCCAGCGATAACCACCCAAGCTACCATCAGAACGGATAACGCGATGACAAGGGATAACTAAAGATACAGGATTTGTCGCACAAGCACGCGCCACAGCCCTAACTGCACTTGGTTGACCGATAGATTGAGCAACTTGACTATATGTTTGCGTGCTACCACTGGGAATTTGACGCAAAGCTTGCCAAACTTTGGCTTGAAAAGCTGTAGCTTGGACATCAAGGGGTAATGTAGAAAGATGAGAACTCGCCTGTTCGCCATTTAAATATTGTAGGAGAGCAATTATCCACTGACTTAATTTATCTTCATTTAGCTCACAACGGTAAATCTTAGCAGTCGGAAATTCTTTGAGCAAAGCAGTTTCTAATCCTGTATCAGAATCACCCAGACTCACCATGCAAATTCCATATTCAGTACCAGCAACCAGCAAATAGCCCAAAGCAGAATCTACAATCATGTAGTTGATGACCATACCATCGCCGCCGCGTTTGTACGTAGCGGGAGTCATACCTAATTGTGTTTTTGCACACTCGTATGGATGACTAATTGAGCCATAACCTGCATTGTAAATGCTATCGGTGACGCTGCTTGCGCTTTTAAGTTCTAATTTTAAACTTTGCATTCGTTGTGCTTGTATATACTGCTTAGGTGTGACACCCATAACTCGCTTAAACGTTCGCTGCAAGTGAAAAGGGCTAATATTCACCTGGGTGCTGAGTGTTGCTAAAGTTAATGAATTTGTAGATTCGGCTTCGATAATAGCGCACACACGCCGCACCATTTCTGTTTGCGGGTCTATTGGGTTTTGCGGATCACAGCGCCGACACGGACGAAAACCCTCATCTTCAGCTATTTGCGACGATGCAAAGAAAACAACTTGCTCTCTTCGCGGCTTGCGGGCAGCACAGGATGGACGGCAATATATATTAGTAGAGCGCACTGCATACACAAATACACCGTCCAAGCGAGTATCTCTGTTTAATACAGCTTGCCAAAACTCTGCTTCATGCATGGATTTATTGCAATTTCAAATTTATAGATTGTGAATGCACACAAATAACCCGTCTTAATACTGCTCGGATAAGTTCAAAAAATCCGTCTGCGATTGAAATCGCAGTCTCATAGCTTAAAGTCTGCTTCAGCAGACTGTTTGATTCATTAGAATCGTCTCAAGACGGTTCGGTTAAGAATTTTTTGTCATAATTTTGGGTATGTAGAGACGTGTAGCAAGATCCCGCAGGATAATTTCACCTCTCTACAGGGTTTAGATGTCAATCGATTAGACATCTCCGAAGCGTATTGAGAGTCGTCTTTAGACGAGTTGTGCTATTAGCTAAGGGTTTAAACCCAAGCGCGGTATATTAAAAAAACTGGGATACTCCCGTAAACATGCCTAAAACCCTTACCAATGACAAATGACGACCTCAACTAGTTAGCTTTATTTGTGCCGACTTACTTAACTCACCCACACTCCCAATCATAAGCAAAGCAAACAAATTGAATCTATCTGAATCTTGCGGTCAAACTTTGCGATTTTTGTATTTTTGCATCCTCAAGCTTCTCTTACTTCCTCCAAGCGCAAAAAATGCACTTTCCCTGATTCCTCTCCAGCGACAATTGTCACTCCGTCTGGTGCAACAGCGTAGCAGCGTAAATCGCTATCACCACTAAAACTAGCAATAACCTGCTTACTTTCTAAATCCCAAAGTTTGATAATGTTGTCTCTCCATGAACCGGAAATTAATCGTTTACCATCAGGGGTAATAGTAACTTTATCTACATAATTTTTATGACCTTTGAGAGAGAAAAGTTCTAACCTTTTTTCTAAGTCCCAAACCTTGATAGTTTTATCCTTGGAAGCAGAAATTACCTGTTTGCCATCGGGAGTTACGGCGACAGATGTTATCCAATCGCTATGACCTTTGAGTGTGAATAATTCTTTACCAGTTTTGAGATTCCAGACTTTTAGAGTCTTATCAATTGCACCAGAAATCAGGCACTTATCCTCTGAAATAATGGATAATGATGTTACCCTACCACTATGACCTTTAAGGGTAAAAAGTTTTTTCCTAGTTTTTAGATTCCAGACTTCGATATTTTTATATAAACAAGAAACCACTTGCTTGCCATCTGTTGAAATAGCAACATTCCTAGATTTAAATTGAGTAAACCAAAAACAAGCAACTGCCACTAAGAACGTGAAATAATAATAAAACTCAAGCCAAGATAAATTAATGTTTAATATTATACTTAGAAATTCTCTAAATCTCCAAAATAGCCAAATAAATATGATAAAAAGTATTATTACTACACTAAATATAGAAGGAAGATAAAATAGAAATTTACCTGTTTCTAAATTCCATAAACTCAACATTGCTTTCCCAGTATCAGAAATTAAATACTTGCTATCTGGAGTGATAGCGATAGTGTGGAATGCAAAATTTTCTTCTTTATCTTCTTGATTATGAATGGAAATAACTTCGTGAGTTTCCAGATTGAATACTGTTATGGTTTTGCCTAATGAGGTAGAAACCACACGCCTACCATCTGGAGTTACTTCAATAGCATCTACGGAATCTGTCTGATTTATAAAAGGCAATATTTTTTTACTATTTTCCCACTTCAAAATATTTTCTAAATTACAGTCATTTTTAGAGATATTTTCATTATCTAATAATTGGATATCACTAATAAAAGTAAATTTTTCTTCTTCCTCACTTGCTATACTCCAAACTTTGAGAGTTTTGTCTTTTGAGGCAGAAATTGCCCATTTACCATTAGGTGTGACTGCGACTGAGTTTACTGAACCAGCATGACCTTCAAGGGTAAATAACTCTTTAGATTTTTCCCTATCCCAAACTTTCAGAGTTTTGTCTGCTGAAGCAGAAACTATCCGTTTACTATCTGGGGTAAGTGTGACAGCTTTTACCCAATTGTTATGCTCATTAAGTGTGAAAAAATCTTTCTTATTAGTTAGCTTACCTGAAGACTTGAAATATTTTCGCTTAAAGTTTTCTAAATTAAAAATTTCCAGAGTTGCTCCGTAGGAACCAAAAACTACCCACTTGTCATCTTGGGTAATAGCAAAAGTATTTACTGAGTTACCACCAGTAGAACTAAGTTTTTTTTTCTTTTTAGTTTTTAGATCATATATTATAAGATCCCAATGAGGGGTAGAATGATATTGTTCATGTTGACCACCATGAATATAAGGATAATACGCACAAAAAATTACCCACCTATCATCATGAGTGATGGTGACTCCTTCAATGGAGCGATCATTTATAGTAGAAATTTCTTCACCTGTTTCCAGATTCCATTCCTTGATAGTTTTATCAGATGAACCAGAAAATAATCGCTTGCCATCGGAAGTAACAACAATAGCATTTACTGAACCTTGATGACCTTCGAGAGTAAAAATTTCCTTTCCTAGTTGCAAATCCCAGATTTTTATAGTCTTGTCTTCTGAAGCAGAAATCACCCCCTTACCATCTGGTGTTACCACTACAGCAGTGACTGCTTGAGTATGACCTTCTAAGGTAAAAATTTCCTCACCTGTTTTCAGATTCCAAACTTTGAGAGTATTGTCAGATGAACCAGAAATTATTTGCTTACCATCAGAGGTAACAGCGACTGCATTTACCGAGTCATTATGACCAATAAGTGTGCGTAGCAACCGCCCATCAGCACGAGTTAAGCTGGATGTGAGAAGACGTAACCAACAAGTTTTACTCTGTTTTGCTTGTGACAGCATTGCTTGAATCTCTGGTATGTCAAAG
This sequence comes from Pelatocladus sp., assembly GCF_059505505.1. Lineage (NCBI taxonomy): Bacteria > Bacillati > Cyanobacteriota > Cyanophyceae > Nostocales > Hapalosiphonaceae > Pelatocladus > Pelatocladus sp. The sequence continues at coordinate 12,663 of NZ_JCACKS010000259.1, forward strand.
CTGTGCAAGCGTCCCCATAATTGCTCAACCAGTTGTGTTTTGTCTTTATTCAATATATGCGCTGACTGTAATAATGCAGCTTGAATCAATTTCAGAGTCTCGGCTTTTTCCCCAGCAATCAAAACAGATGGCTCAAAGACGCGGTCATAATCTTCAATGAGTTCCTGTAATTTAATCTCAGGATGCAAAGCTTTGGCGGCGATAAAACCAAAATCCGTCAGCAACTCATACAGACGCTCAACCTGTTGAGACTGCGCCAGTAGTTGTGGTCTTGTCTGCAACCTATACAGTTGACTTCCCAGAGATGAGCGATTTAAGGATTCAGCAAACTTACTCATTGCAATATCACGACTGCGTCATCATTTTAATAATTCCTTGCAGCGTTATTCCCGCACGCTTCACAGTCTTCTCATTTCGTAAAAAGTCGCGGAAACTACTGTGATATAAACTATAAAATGTTTGCTGATATTTCTCTTCTTCTCGCAAAAATTGGCTCCACTCGTCGAGTACTTCTTGTACTCTCAGACCTAGTTCTTTCTCTTGTTGATCATTAGCAATGAGAATTTCTACTATCTCCTCAAAAGGAATCGGTTGGGGGGATTCCGACAAAATGTATACAATTTGAATTTTAAATAGCGGTTTAGGTTGAGCATTCATCCCCATGCGTTCCCAGTGCTTGTAATAGTAGTCTTGTAAGTCACTAGGCAAATCCTGAATTTTTAAATCTGAGTATTTGCCGTTCTCAATATCATCAAACACATAGCGGAGGTATATAAAGTTTCTTTCACTTTTTTTCACCAGCGTTGAAACTAATTCCTCTTCAGTTGCACCTCGGCTTTTGATCCAGTCTGCTACCTTGTTGATGCGTTGGCGAATATATGTTTCTACATCTTTTTCATTGTCTGAGGGGTACTGCATCAGGTCAAACAACTGCTTGTCCCTCACCTGCAACGGTAATTGGTCAGGAGGCAATGGTCGTTTAGTGACAATAAAATAAACTTTATCTGGTAAAATGCTAGGCAGATAAAGGACATTAGCTCCTGGACTTTGGCTACTTAAGTCAACTTCATCTAGTGCATCCACAGCAATTACTAATTTTTCACCAGACTTAAGTTTTGCACTCACTTCAGTCAGTAGCTTGGAGAGAAAGTTACTATTACAAGTGTTTTCTGGACGAATTTCTTTGTCGTAATTTAGCTGATAGGTTTCAATTAGCTGAGTGCAGATGCTTCGGAGAAATTGTTCAGCGTTGGTTATCCCTTCATTACGCTGGTTGAAATAGACAATGCAATCATTGCGACGAACAAATTCTGCCAGGATAGAACTTTTGCCCATCCCTGGATCGGCTTTAATGATAAAGTAACCTTTAGACTGCTTGTAGAAAAACTGCGAAATCTCCCGAAAAACAAATACCCGCCCGACAAATCCGTCAGTCTTATCTTTAATAATCCATTGAAAATCATCTGGTACTGGCAAACGCCGTATTTGCATGACTGCAACTTTCTTTAATGTCTGTTGTAGTTCTTCTAATTGCTTGACAATCTCAGTATTTTGTGAGTTGCTTTGCTTCAAAGCAGCAGTAATATTCCCCAGTAGCAACAACTGCATCGCCGCGAAAGCTTGACCCCCCTTGGCGGCGTCTTCCTTCAGCACCTCACGCAACGCGCTAGGAAATTTGATGTATAGTGTTTCTGCCAAGTGATCCCTTAATTTCACGTAATTGTGCAATTCTGGAATATGAACGTTATTTGAGTCACACAACCAGTTAATGATTTCTTTCCAAGTTTCTTTATCCAGCACTTGCACCGTTTGGAATTCATCTGCATTGCTCGAGAAAATAGCTAGCAGATGAGTTTCTTCAATACCAGCTTTAGCATCTAATTCTACTCTCCGCGAACCGCATTCAACCGCAAACTTAGGCAGTTGTTTGAGAATTTTTTTCTGGTCTTTGTCGGCTGGGTAATCATTTTTTTTGGCTACCGACTCAATTACCAAAGCGATCGCCTGCCATACTGCTTGTGATAATTCGCGATCGCTCAAAATATCTTTATCTTCACCCAGTCGTTTAGCCAAATCCCCTAGATCATTTGCCAAAATGTTACCAGCAAGACCAGCTACTAAACCCCCAACAGCACCTGAAACCAATGTCCCAGCAATAATCACCGCGCCCATAGCCAGCAATCGCGTTTTAGTCTGTCCCAAATTTGGCATAACAAGAATAAGTAGGATTGACTAAAGATTAATATAAACAGATTTGCTGGTTGTTTTTGATGAATCCGGGAATCTGACCAACTTAAGGCGATGAACCTGGGGAATTTTTTCTTGATTGTGGCGATCGCTCACTTAAATAATAATGCCACAACAACCGCGTCGCTACTGCTCTCCAAGGTCGCCAATTCTCAGCAATAATTTCAATTTCTTGTGGTGTAGGTCGTTGTGCGATTTTCTTCACTTTTTGGATTGCTAGTATTAACCCTAAATCTCCCTTTGGTAAAGCATCTGGTCGCCGTAATGCCATTAATAAATATATGTCTACTGTCCAATCTCCAATTCCTTTAAGTTGTTTAAGGACATTACGAATATCTTCATCACTCATTGTGTTGAGAATATCTAAATCAAGTTGTCCAGCAATAATTGATTCTGCTAACAAGCTTCCATAAATAGCTTTTTGGCGACTAAAACCAATGGTTTTTAATTCTGTATGATCAAGTTGAAAAAACTTTTCGGGAGTAATTGGTGAGATTTTTGCTTGCAATCTTTCAAAAACTGCTTTGGCTGAAGCCAGAGAAACTTGTTGTTCGAGAATGATTTGAATTAGAGTTGCAAAACCTGGTTCTCGTAACCACAATGGGGGTAAGCCAAAAGTATTGAGAATGTAGTCAAGATCAGGATCGTTTGCTGCAAGTACATTCAATGCGTAAGTAAAATTGTCCTCACTTAGGGTTTCTAAATTATTCATTATTCACGCCTGAGATCAATAAAAATTACGATAAAGATATTTTTTGTAAATAAAACACCGATACACACAGATATAGCAATCCTATATGATTTGTGATCATTGCAAAGCAAAGATCCCCGACTTCTTTAAGAACTCGAGGATCTTGTCTTTCACTGTCTTTCACGAATAATTTAGGAATGTTATTTCTTCCAGAGAAAGAGTATAGTTTATGGCAAAGCTGCTGCTGGACTTAAATCTAGGAGACTGAGCAAACGAGCAATATCAAAATGTTCAGCCATAAGATTACGAATACAATGAACTTTAATCGGTTCGTGGACACGTACTTGACCAAAAGTCCGATCAATAATTTCCACAGTAGTCAGAGTATCCAAATCTACTGAGAGAATGGGGATTTCTAGTTCTTCGGCGCGGGTGAGAATAAAATGAGGTGGTGGTAGTTGTCCAGTCAGAATCAGACATTGGGTGGAAGTTTCCAATGCTGCTTGCTGAATTTCAACGCGATCGCCTCCTGTGACAACCGCCATATTCCGACGTTTGCGAAAATACTTAACGGCGGCGTTCACATTCATAGCCCCAATAGCTAAACTTTCCACCATTAAATCTAAGCGATCGCTGCGACAAAGAACTTCCGCATTCAATTGATGTACCAGTTCGCGGACACTGACACTACGTAACAAGTCGCTTTTAGGCAAAATTCCCAACACAGCTATATCCTGCTGTTCCAAAAATGGACGGATAGTACTATCCAGCGCTGGTATTTGTTGTGCAGGAACATCGTTAATCACGACACCAATTAGGCGTTTTCCTAATCGCTTTTTAGCAGACACTAAAGATTCAACCGAAAGCAGTGATTGATAGCGGCTGACTAAAACCACAGCAGCATCAATAATTTCAGCTACTTGTGGTAAAGACAAGTTAAACAAACTGCCTTCTTCGAGATTACCTGGCCCTTCTAGCAACACCAAATTACCAACTGATATTGGTAGATATTGTTGTGCTAGAGATTGATGATAATCGATATTGTCTTCCCCGCGCAGACGTTTTTGAATTGTGGCTTCATTTAAAGCCAGTATGGATGGTACGATGCGGTTTTCAGGAAGATTGAGACTAGCCGCAATAAATTGGACATCATCCTCAACCATGCTACCAGCAGACTCACTCAAACAGGTGCCTATTGGTTTGCCATAGGCAATATCTAATCCTTTTTGCTGTAGCATATGAGACAAACCTATAACAGTTGCAGATTTGCCACAGTAAGCCTCCGTCGAACCAATTAGCAAATGTTTAGCAGATTTTGGCACACATGCACTCCTAAATTCAAAAGTCGGCACAACCTTTGCTTGGTGTTTCCTCATTTTAGGACTAACCAATGCGATCGCGTTGTTGCAAGAGAAGACATTAGGGGATTGGGGAAAAGGGACAAGGAGGACAACTAATCAGTTAACAGTAAACTATTAACTGTTAACTGATTCATGCCCAATCCCCAATATCATTCATCTATTCGTAAGAGTTTACGGTAAAAAGCCTGAGAAAAATCAGTGAGGCGATAGCGTTTGTAATATTCCATGATTTCAATTAAAAAATTTATAAACTCGAAGCTAGCCATCATCACTTCATAGTTTAGGTCTGCATTGCCTTCAAACTGGACTCGACAACGGGTCAGGTCTGAGGGTAGGGTAGCAGTATTCCAAGTCGCCACAAAAGGAATATTCTCACTGCCTTCTATTTTGCGCTGTCCTTCTAAAATACCTTTGTGATAGAGACTGATGGCGTAGGGTAAAAAATTACGCTTGCTGCTTTGAATGTATGGCAAGTAGACATTAGCCTGTTGTGGCGTAGCAGGTTGAAGTTGCTCAAAAGACATACCAAGTATTCCTTACGTTGATTGACAAACGAGCATTTTAGTGGTTATAAATATCATTCCCAAAAAAGTATTTTGATACACACTTGATTTGGGGATGGGGGATTGTAAATATAGTAAAAATGGCTAAATAGCTGGACTTTAACAAAAGTACTTATAACCTTTGCCTAATAAAGCTTTTAGCTATTTATAATTCTTAATTTAAAAAATTAAATATTTGTTATTTAGCTTACCTATTAGCAGCAAAACAAACTCAAGGACACTTGCAAGATCAGTTTTTCTGACTCACATGTGTCCATAGTGTTTATGCTTGGTCACTAGTCTTACAGTTGACAGAATTCACTCCTTGTAGTTGCTAAAGGAATGTACTGTTGGCATTACAACCAATGACTAATCAAAGTAAAACAGCGTCACCAATTTTCTATGTTCTTCTGCTTCTTGACAAGTTTGCAACAGAGTACCACTGTCATGAAACGCAAAGCAAATTAATTGCTGGCAACGGGAGACAATCTCCTTATTGCACAGGTAACTAGCCTCTGCGAGAGACAGATGATCGTTACTAGAATTTTCCACCAAATGCATAACTTGTTCTAGTTGCAGGCGAGATTCATAGGGCTGACGTTCCAGACTTTGGGGCAGAATCACAGTTAACAATTTGGGATCTGCCCGCATAGCTCCCTTGATCGCAGCTGAATTAGTACCCGTTGCACCAGAGGTGATGATCTGGTTGCCTGATAAAACCAGGGCATAAGTCATCATCTCAATGAGATTTTGATGCGTAACCGGGACATGACGTGAACCCAATAAGGCGATTCGTTTAGAACCAGTTTGCTGGATGGTCGCCAGTTCTTGGGCTAATGTATCGACGTTAATAAGGTCTATTGACTGGCTCAAAGACGGACGGAATCAGAATTAAACAACCTAGATATTCTACCAGACTCAGAGGAAACGCAAAGCTGCTTTAAGTTATATATTGTTTTTAAACACCTACCCTTGAAAGTTGACTACCTAACTTACTCACCGAATTTTACGCCTAAATCAACGTTAAGCACTCGCTCAATCTTTCTGAGGGTGTCTTCAGGCAAAGCATCTCGTACTCGTTCTGCTTCAATATCATGCCAGTAAGCTCGGCTCATTTGAGCTTCTCCTGCTAAAACTTCGACTGAACGTCCATCAGCTTTTCTTACTTGTCTAATTTTTGCTCCTAATCCTTCGACTTCAACGTCTATGTAGCGTCTGATTTTCACTGTTTCCACCTGTGATATTGTCAATTTTATTTTTAATATAAATCATCGTACGATTATTGATAAATGCCATACGTTGCTCTACTACAGAAATATATTTCGGCTTATGAGTGCAAATCCAAATATTCTCTCAATTAAGATATCAAGCTTAAAATTCAATAAAAATTAACTATGGACTTGATTATATATGCAAATAAATCAAGCAGTAAACCTTCTAGAAGCCTTATATATTGCCATCAAATAAATAAAAATAAAAGATGATACAAATTTGTAAGTAAAAATTTCTATGATTGAGGAATTAAGTTATATAATTTTCCTAACTATAATGCAAAAAAGATAAAGTCTAGCTTTGAAAAAAGCAAGTGAGAAATTTGCAGCGAAGATTATCTCATGGGTGCAAGTTAGGAGAAATAACTATTTTAGAATAATTTAATTAATGAGCTTATCTAGTTCTTTAACAGATTTTTCTTTGGCTGAACTGTTTCAAATCATAGACCAAGGAAGGAAATCTGGTCGTTTAACTGTTTGTAGATTATTAAATGGTAATGCTGGCAAAGCAAAATCCCAATACTACTTTATTTGGTTTCGACAGGGACGTATAGTGGCTGTGTCAAACTCCTTAGATGGGCAAGGTTTAATCACTAAAATCAGCGAACGGAACTGGGTGCGGTCACAATTTTTAGAAAAAATTTTGCTGATGCCGAGAAAAGAAACACCTCTTGGTTTGAACCTCAAAACAGCAGGAATATTGAATGCCGAACAACTAAATTTATTATTTGCCAGCCAAATACAGCAAATTCGAGAGCTTTTTGAAATTCAAAAAGGTGTTTTCAAACTTGATAGTAAAGCACCCATACCAAGTCAAGAGATGACAGGATTAAGCTTGAGAGCAATTGAAGTGGCTTTGATGGCTTTGAGAAATCTGAAAGATTGGAAAACCCTGGCTGAAGCTCTCCCAGAACCTGATTCTGCCATATATAGTATTACTCAAACTAAACCAGAAATTCGTCTACATACTTTGGAGTGGCAAGTCTGGGAATTTGCCGATGGTACTATTTCTTTAGATGCGATCGCCAATCAACTGAATCAACCAATAGCTATTGTTCAGCAAGCAGCTTTTCGGCTGAAGATAGCTGGCTTGATAGAAGAAGTTTCCTTTGTGAAATCTACTCCAGAAATTAGTAAGTTCCCTTTAGATTGTAGATTGATAAATTCTCCTGGTTCAGGAAATAAAAAATCCACAGAACCAGAAATGCTCAAAATAGTTACCTCATTTTTAGACAATCTAGTTGGGTATTTAAGGAGCAATATTTAATAAAACGTGAGCCTGCAAGCCCGCAAGTAAACTGCGGGCTAATAGTCTAAGTCTACTTTTAGTAGACTGATTGAATAAGCTTTTCAACCCACTGCAATCAGTGAACAGTGAACCCACACAACAACCAACTATCAACAACTACTAACTAATTTCAGCTAACGGTACGGGCTGCCAAACTTCTCCATATTTTTCCCGAAGAGTGCGCCAAGCTTCCACTTGTCCTGGTTCATACTCACCTGGTTTACCCCATTGTAAAAATAAACTCAAAGCAGATTCCTGTTTATCATCAAGTAATCGGATAGCGTAAGTCGTGAAGTTACCACGCTTTGCTTCACCTGTTTCAAATTTCACTTGTGTAATTTTGTCCATATTTAAGTGAAATTCAAAACCTTCTGTATGCATATTAGCGTATTTACCCTTGGGTAACTCTGCATAAAATAGCTTTTCGATTTTGCCCCGTGCTTCCAATACTGCGGCACTACTAGTGACAATTAAACGCAAAGTCCCCAAAGTTTCGCAAGCTTCCAAAAATTCTTTTAATGTATTAGTCATTTGTCCTTTGTCCTTTATTATTTGTTATTTGTCCTTAGCCAATGACTAATGATCAATGAGCAATGACTATTTTTCATACTGTTCGTATGCATTAACAATACGTTGAACTAGGGAATGGCGTACAACATCTTTTTGGCTAAATTCACAAAAAGCAATACCTTCAACATGTCTCAAAATCTTGATCGCTACTGTCAATCCAGGTTCTTGATGTAATGGTAAATCGATTTGTGTGATGTCACCAGTTACGACCATACGGGAGTTGAAACCCAAGCGAGTCAACACCATTTTCATTTGGGAAGCTGTCGTATTTTGGGCTTCATCCACAATCACAAAGGCATTATTGAGTGTGCGTCCTCGCATGTAAGCTAAAGGAGCAACTTCAATCACACCTCTTTCCATCAATGATGGTATCTTCTCTGGGTCAATAAATTCATTGATGGCATCATAAAGTGGACGCAGATAGGGATTAACTTTTTGTTGCAAATCTCCTGGCAAAAAGCCAAGTTTTTCACCTGCTTCAACCGCAGGACGAGTGAGAATCAGTTTTTCATATTGGTTAGCAAGAAGCGCCTGTACTGCTACAACTACCGCCAGAAAAGTTTTACCCGTACCAGCAGGTCCGGTACAGAAAATCATGTCATGTTTGTGTAAGGCTTGGATATATTGTTTTTGCCGAAATGTTTTGGCCCGGACTTCTTCACCTCGCCGAGTTTTAGCTAAAACATCTTTTTGTAAGTCTCGCAGTTCATCTTCTCGATGGGTATCTAAAGCTTGACGAGCTGTGAGAATATCAGCACTAGAAACAATATTACCTTTACTCCACAGATATTCGAGCGATCGCACTAATCGACTAGCTAAGTCAACTTGTTTGTCTGTTCCAGAAATATGTAGCTCCTGTCCTCGCAGCACGAGTTTAGCACCTGTTTGCTTGGAAAGAATTTTGAGATTATCTTCTCCTTGTCCAGCTAGAGTGATTGCACTTGCGATGTTCGGCAGTTCAATTGTTAAGGCATCTGCCATAGTATGTACTGTATGAATTCAGTTTTTTATTTCTAATCAATAAAAAATTATTTACAAATTATACGAAAGCCCACCCCTGTTTAGGGATCTTTAGGGGTGGGAACGTCAAAACAAGTAAAAAGTAAAAAGTAAAAAGTAAAAAGAAAGATTCCCACTGATAAATCTGTGGGCTTGAAAAAAGGACACCTTTTACCTTGCACTACGTGTCTCGGTAAAATTATGAGTGTTTAAGTGGGCTTGATACCCACAACTGAAGTTTTTTATGAGTGCCTTTTAACTTTTAACTTTTAACTTGGAGCGAAGCGACTGTCAGGCGTCTCTACTTAGTTTGAAAGTTTGTGATCTTACTAGCGACTACCTTTACGTGCAGCCTCCTCTTTACGCTTGCGGCGCAGACTAGGTTTTTCGTATCTTTCTCGGCGCTTGACTTCAGATAAAATACCAGCCTTTTGAATTTTCTTTTTAAAGCGTCTTAGTGCCGAGTCAATCGACTCGTTTTCACCTAAACGGACTTCAGCCACTCTCTAGTTTCACCTCCTTACAGAGAAAGGCAGAGGATCGAAGGCAGAAGGCAGAAGGTTTGGAAGTGTTAATTGAAACTTTAGTTCTGGGTCTAAAGCCCAGTTTAAATCGATAATTATACCTAAACTGCTTGCAGTGAGGTATAAAACGTCATTGTTTCAATCCCATTCTTTTAAGGGTGGGTTCCCTTCTGCCTTTTGCCTTCTGCCTTCTGAATCCTACATAGCATAAGCAGTAAAAAAACACAACCATTTTGTTGATTGCTAACCCCATTTTTCTCTAGTTAAGGCCTAGCGTGAACGAGACTTGATCACAGGACGGCTTCCGTTGACGCGTCTTTCTCTTGATTTAGGTGGCAATCGCTCTTCTCCCTCATCTTCAAAAGCAGCGCTCTCTCGACCAACATCATTACTGCCATAGATATCTAAGTATACTGAGTGACCAGCAGCTTCAGCAGCAGCAGCAATGACTGTACGAATCGCCTGGATATTACGTCCTCCCCGACCAAACACTTTACCTTTGTCTGTGCTTTCAAAAGCGATGCGAATCCAAGCCCGCTTATGGGTGTGATACATTTCACAATCGACGCTCAAAGACTCAGGAAATTCTAAAAACGGCTGCATCAAAAAACGTACTAACCCAACGTAGTCAGGACTTACTGTTGGGGATTTTGTGACAAATTTAGGAAGCGGCTTTTGCACTGACCTGTTCAAAGACATTAGCTTTCTGTAGGATGCGACGCACGGTGTCAGTTGGTTGAGCACCTTGTTGTAGTCGCTTGACGATGCCGGGAACATCCAGTCGTACTTCATCGGTTCTGGGGTTATAGTATCCCAGTTCTTCTAGAGGACGACCATCGCGGCGAGCAAGGCTGTTAATAGCAATTATGCGATAGCTCGCTTCCCGCTTTTTTCCGTATCGCTTCAAGCGCAGTTTAATCATGATTGAGAGACTATTCTCCTATTGTTAGCAATGAGTTTGCAGATAGTTAATGAGGACTTGGGGCAGGGGAAAGAGAAATGCTTAAAGGGATTAGTTTTTCCTTTTTTCTTTCTCTTTTAACCGACTCTTGCAAGAGCAGCTTTTGTAAGAGCTTGAATTTGCTCATTACCTTATGCTAGTTCCTCTTTATTTAAAGAGGATCATAACTTGCAGTGCCGGAATGCTAATTTTAGCACTTGCACAGGCTGAACTGCTATTAGTTAATTGTCCTTTGTCAATTGTCCTTGGTCAAAAGTCAATGACTAAGCCAAGAACTAATGACCAATGACCAATGTTACTAATGACTATAAATTACCAAAGCCTTTCTTTTTTTTGTCCTTTTTGGGCTTCTTTTTGTTACTAGCACCGCCACTATAACCCCGCCATCCTGGAGGAGAGGGACGATTGCCACCAGCAGCTAGAGGATTGCCCATACCACCACCGCCGCCAAACATTCCTGGCATTCCAGGAAAGTTACCTTGACCCATTTGCTGCATGAGAGAACGCATTTTTTGGAAGTCACTTACTAGCTTACTGACATCCGCTTCTTTATAACCACTTCCACCCGCAATTCGCCGTCGCCGACTGGGCGAACTAGATAATAAATCTGGATTTTTGCGTTCTTCTTGGGTCATTGAATTGATCATCGCTTCACAGCGCTTTAGCTGAGTTTCTCCTTGTTGGAGTTGATCATTGCTAAGTTTGTTCATTCCTGGAATTAATTTCAGGATACCGCCCAAGGAACCCATGTTTTTGAGCAAGCGCAGTTGCTTGAGAAAATCGGTAAAGTCGAACTTAGCCGACATAATTTTCTCTTGCATTTTCTCGGCATCAGCCAAGTCAAATTCTTCTTGGGCTTTTTCCACCAAAGTGAGAACATCGCCCATTCCGAGAATTCGTGAAGCCATGCGCTCAGGATAAAATGGTTGCAGGGCTTCGACTTTCTCACCTACACCAACAAACTTAATTGGCGCTCCTGAGATTCGTCGTACGGATAATGCTGCTCCTCCACGGCTATCACCATCCAGCTTGGTGAGAATTGCACCAGTAATACCAATTTGTTCGTGAAAAGTGCGAGTTAGATTAGCTGCTTCTTGACCAGTCATGGCGTCCACAACCAAGAGGGTTTCGTGGGGTTGGACAACTTCTTTGATCTGGGCTAGTTCCGCCATCATATCTGCGTCTATTTGCAGACGACCAGCAGTATCAATAATTACAGTATCAATATTTTCTGCTCTGCCCCGTTCTACACCTAAACGAGCAATTTCTACGGGATCAGCATCGCTTCCCATTTCAAACACTGGTACATCAATTTGTTTACCCAGTGTTACCAATTGCTCGATCGCAGCTGGACGATATACGTCTGTTGCTACCATCAAACAAGTGCGATCAATTTTGCGGAGGTGTAAAGCCAATTTAGCAGTAGCAGTGGTTTTACCAGTTCCCTGCAACCCAGCCATTAAAACTATTGTGGGTTGATCTTGTGCTTGTTCTAGGGGTACATTTGTTTCCCCCATTACTTGCACCAATTCATCGTAAACAACTTTGATGAACTGTTGGTCAGGACGTACCCCAGTAACAACCTCGGCTCCCTGCGCCTTCGTTTCGACTTCGCTAATAAACTCTTTAACTACCTGGAGATTGACATCTGCTTCCAACAAGGCGCGGCGGACTTCCCGTAAAGCATCCTGAATATTTGATTGGGAAATTTTGTCCTGTCCCCGCAGTTTTTTCCAAGCAGCTTCTAAACGGTCAGCAAGTGCATCAAACATAGTGACTAAATTTGTTTACAAGTAGTTAGCTAGTGATAATATTTCTATACACACTAAGCATTAAGGGGCTTCAAAGGATTTTAGCGGCTTTTGCCTGAGACAGACTCTAGCCGATTCTAAATTACGAAACCAGAATTTCTGGTAAAGTTTGAAGGTACTATTTACCAGCTTAGTAGTTTTGCTCTGTGAGTTACCATTGGGGAGTTACAAATAAAAAAATATCCAGTTTCTCTTACCATGGCAGACAAGATACACAAGAGGAAGAGTAGTATTGCTTCTTTTATTGTTGTAATCATTGGATGATTTTTTTAATCCTGATTTTCAATAAAAAATAATAGGTAAATTTTTGGTTGTTTTTTGGGTCATAGAGTAAATTACTATATTGCTGATTAACGATCAAACTATATTATAAATTCCATCTTAAGCTAGATGATTAATAATGAAAAATTTATAATATCTTGATTTAAGTAAAAATTAGACTAAGCCAGCTAAACAACATAGATAATTGCATAGATAAAAAATAAAATTTACCTGTTAACCTCTGGCAGTTTTCCGAAAAAAGTGGTAATAATTACTACTAGCTATTTATGGATCAGCACCTACCAGTTTATTCTTAATTCATTTTGTAATTGCCGAGCCAAGAGGCTTATCATGCATATTTTTGAATTAAGTAATAAATTCTGCCAAAAAATTTTCTACTCTTAATATTTAATTGGGACACAGAGTCATTATTTAGCTCGCGTTGAGTAGGGTTTAACTTGATTCGTGTAAAAGAAATACTTGTTTTTTTTACTCATAATTACCTTTGAGGTTGATTTGAGTTAATTTTTAGTAAAGCAATGGAGTATTAAAGCATGACTATAGTCAACCGTAAAAAGAATAATCATAATGATGAGGCTACAGTAAGACTGATTTCATTAGTCAAGCAAATGGCTCTGGTTGGCTTAGGTTTTATGGTTATGCTGTTGCTGACAAATAGTCAACCATCATTTTTTATAATTGTTTTGAGTTTTTTGGTAGCTATCTTATTTATTATTTGGAATCAACAAAACTTGCTGAATAAAAGCTCTAAAAAATTATCACGTTCTTCTTCTGCTGATAATTTATCATTCGATTCTCTCCTGAAAATTACCCGTGTAAATTATGCAAATAATAACCAAGTTCAAGAATTAGATGTCAACAAGAATATACTTAAAAATTTTTTAAATAAGAAAATGATAGATCAAGATTTAAATATAAGCTTAATTCTTGCTAATTTAACCAATGCTGAATTAGTGGGTGTTAATTTTAGTAATGTTTATCTAAATGGTGCCAATCTTAGTGATGCCAATCTTAGTGGTGCTAACCTCAGTCACGCTAACCTCAGCGATGCTAACCTTTGTGGTACAAAGCTTGCGATCGCTCAGTTAGTAAGTGCTAATCTCAGTAGCGTTAAACTCATAGGTGCTGATCTGAGCAATGCGAATCTCCAATATGCTAATCTTAGCGCTGCCAACTTGAGCAATGCTCAATTAGTAGGCGTAAATTTCAGCAGTGCTAACCTGAGTGATGCTCGGTTCATAAATGCAAATCTGACTAATGCTAATCTCAGTGGTGTGTACCTGTGGAATGGCAATCTCAATCATGCTCAACTAGTGGATACAGACTTGAGTAATGCTTATATGAGCAGCGCAAAATTGAATCACGCCAATCTTAACTGTGCTGTTCTCAAAAATGCTCAATTAAGTAGTGCCAAAATGAGAAACGCCAACTTGAAGAATGCCAATCTACATGATACACAGCTAATAGGTGCCAGATTAGATCATGCCAACCTAGAAGGCGCTAATTTGGAAGGTGCTAATTTAGAAGGTGCTAATTTGAATGGTGCTAATTTGAGTGGTGTAAACTTAAAATCTGTCAAAATCAACCAAGCAACAAAATTAGATTATAAATGGCGTTTAATTTGGGAAATTTTAAATCTTAAAAATAAGCGTACAGATTTAAGAAATGCCAATTTCGAGGATGCAAATCTTCAAGATGCTGACTTGAGAAATACTGATTTGAGTGATGTAAAATTTACGCGAGCAAAAGTTGATCATGCTCTGTTTGGCTATAATCAGGGGCTTTCTGTGGAGATGAGGCTAGAGTTAAAAGTAAGAGGAGCAGTGTTTGAAGATGAATAAAAGACGAGAGTAATCATAATGCCATGACTAGCAATACTCTGATCCCGCCAGAAGAAATTATCCACTTGTCAGGTATCAGTTGGCAAACATACGAAGCACTATTAAATGAACTCAGTGCTAGTCGTCGCCTACGACTTACCTATAATTATGGCAACCTTGAAATTATGGTTCCCTCGCCTGAGCATGAGCGTTATAAAAAAGTTATTGGTAGATTTGTCGAAACTCTGGCTGAAGAATTAGCAGTTAGGATAGAACCTCTCGGTTCCACAACTTTTAAACGACCTAATTTGACTGGTGCTGAACCAGACGAAAGTTTTTACATTCTCAATCTCAACGCTGTTAAAGGTAAAAATAGAATTGACTTGCAGCAAGATCCACCACCAGATTTAGTAGTGGAGATTGATATCACCAGTGGTTCTCAAGAGCGTTTGCAAATCTATGCCAGTATGGGTGTACTAGAAGTTTGGCTATATGATGGCAATGTTTTTAGCATCAATATCTTACAAAACCACAAATATGTAGTAGTTGAGGAAAGTTTAGCATTTCCAAATTTGCCAATTCAGCAAATTTCTCGCTTTTTAGAACAGGTAGGACAGAAAGATTATTTGGATTTGATTAAGGAGTTCCGTAACTGGGTTAGAAGTCAAATCCAGAAAGATAGTTAGTGGTTGGTCGGTAAGTGGCTCTAGCCCTCAAATATTCAAGCACTAAAGTGCTTAGGAACGCAAATTTAATAACATGCAATTCTGATGGAACTTAAAACGGTGCGTTACGCTCCGCTAACACAGCCTACTTTTGCACTTTATTTAATCCTCATTCCTTACTACAAACCATTAACTCCTAACTAATTCCTCTACTGCATTAGCATCAGTTGGCAAAGCATCTGTTAATACTTCCCTGTCACTATCTGTAACTAAAACATCATCTTCAATGCGAATACCACGCACATCAGCAAACTGAGATAAACGCTCCCAATCAACTGTGTATTGGTATGTAGAACGTATTTCTGAATTATTTATAATTGCTGGAATTTGATAAAACCCAGGTTCAATTGTTACTAACATACCTGAGTGCAAAGGACGATTTAAACGTAGATAACTTAAACCAAAGCGATCGCTCCTTTCCCGTCCTGATTCATATCCGGCTAAATCTCCCAAGTCTTCCATGTCATGGACATCCAAACCCAACAAATGACCAATACCATGAGGAAAAAATAAAGAATGAGCATTCCTTTCTACCAAATTTTCAGCATCTCCTCGCAAAATTCCTAAATCTACCAAACCCTGAGCGATCGCACTACATCCCAACAGATGAATATCTCTGTACTCTACACCAGGACGCACCTGAGCAATACAAGCGTCATGGGCTGCCAATACAACATTATATATATCTCTTTGGGTAGATGAAAATTTTCCACTCACGGGCCAAGTACGGGTAACATCACTTGCCCAACCCATTTCTGTTTCAGCACCGACATCAGCAAGCAATAAATCACCCGGTTGTAGGGAATTGTGATATTGCTCGTTATGCAAAACTTCACCGTGAACAGTGACAATACTGTGGTAGGCAGTAGTCATATTCTGGGCGATAATGACTTTTTCCATCGCTGCGCGCACTTCTGCTTCTATTTTGGCACTGGGTGTTGCTGCCATACCTGCTTTATGTGCCTCAACTGTGACAGCAGCAGCTTTTCGTAATTCGGCTAGCGCTTGTTGATCGTGCGTCAGGCGTAACTCAATAATTGCTTGGGCTAACTCTAAATCAATGCCTTGCAGTTGATGTCGTGGTAGAATCCATCTATTCAACAGTTGTGACTGTTGTGTCCAAGTAGCTGGATCTTGGACAGCAATTGTCGCTACTCCCTCTAAATATGACTCTAATTCTGCCATTGAATAGGCAGCATCTGCCCCGATTCGAGTGGCGATATCTTCTCGATTGGGCATTTCACCATGCCATAGGGCGCTACCAGGTGCGGGATCATCAATGAATAATTCTAGCTTACCTGCTTCGAGGCGAATCGCGGCATTCACAAGTGGTAATCCTGCAAAGTAAAGGAAATGACTGCTAGCGCGGAAAGGAAAGACATTGGCTGGATAATTGCGAGGAATACTAGTTCCTGACCAAAGAATTACTGGAAAATCAATCCGAGTAGCTAGTTGTTGTCTGCGTTGGCGTAGCGTTTCAATTAGGGAATTACAGGTGTGATGAATGGACATGGCAAAGGGATCGGGGATTATGATAATGAGTCAAACAGCTTTATTTTTCTTTAATAGACCTCTTGCAAAATTATTTTGTGGTATGATTAAGAGTTTTCTTCAAAATGCACATCAAAATCTATACAGAGAACTTTTATTACTTTATTGGTATTTCTGATTGAAATGGAACGCAAATTTTAAAAACTTTCTATCATACCATGAATTATTTTTGCAAGAGGTCTAATTTTAACTAGTACAGCACGGCGTAAATAAAGCAACCATTTAAAATACTCGAAAAGCTTATTTTATAAGCTTTCTTTCTTTTTACTTTTGCCTTTTTACTTTTGCCTTGTTGTACTAGTATCGTCAATTTACTAAATATTGCTAATATCAATCTGGAATCTTGTTATATACATTTGTAGCTGTGTTTTATATAGACACTACCTAGACTAGGCATTCAGGGTAAGCTCATCTAATTTAGTATAAAATCAACTTGACAAATTAAGCAAAAT